>NZ_JASDCB010000019.1:0-63451 GCF_030408135.1 Pseudoalteromonas sp. APC 3691
CCCACCCTCAAGCACAGTATTGGTCTGACTAAGTATAGGGCGTTGCGTTATTTTGCACGCTGACCCACCAATACTGCCGAAACAGGTTACGGTTAGTTGTGTACCTCTAACTTCTTATGGCTTCCTTCAGACCCCACCGTTGGCCAGTGACGCCCTTGCCATTCAGATTATCTTCCCCTTAGTCAGGGTAATAAGGCATCTTTCAGCCTATCGGGTTTGCCAGCTTCGCTGGGCAAACAAAAAAGCCCAAACAGTGTTTGGGCTCAATCATTAGTACTAGGGCGCTAAATTTAGTTATTTTGCAAGTAAGCTGTTTAATTCATTAATAATTGAATGAATGCGCTCTGCATTTTTTCCTAAATCACTACGCCCTACTCGCGACTTACTACGAATATCAACAAAACGTTGGCTGCCTTCATCTTTAATACGAATAACCACATCGTCTTTAAAACCAAACCACGTTGTTGTATCGGTAGCTTCCACAATACCTGTAGCCGTATTTGCACTTACCAATGCAAAGCCAAGATTTTTAACTGCTTGTTCGCTTGCTGTCATTAAATCGGCTTTAGATTGTGCAAAGCTTAAAGTTACCAGCTCAGGGTATGCTTTGCGTTGCTGTACTGCCGTTTCTTCACCCGCGTATTCTACTGGGTTAGATGCATTTGCACGCAGTGGTGCAATTGCTACAAATTTTGGTGGATTAACTAAATCAGTTGAAATGTCATGAATTGCCGGTACGCCTTCAGCCTTGTTCATCATATTAAGTGGCATAGCAATGGCCACAACCGAAAATACAAGTGCAATAACACCACTGCTTAGCGTTAACGTTTTACGCATAAATAACGCTTGTACTATAAGTAGCACCAATGCAGCGCCACCAGCATAAACGCCAAATTTAAACCCCGTAAACGCAACACCTAATTCTACAATACCAAATTTATACAAAGGCCCTGGCAGTATGACGAGTAAAAAAGCGATTAAACTAACTAAGCTCACTAAAACTTTCATTTTATGATTCCTATATTGTGTGTGATTTTTATTATTAAAACAGATAAGCACTATTAACCAGTAGCTTATACTACTAACAAGTGCTTTTAGATTACTATTAGCGACTAATTACACAAAAAAGTCCAATGTTGTGTGATCAAAGTTACTCAAGTTTGGAAAAATATCAACAAGCTCAGAGCTTGGCACACCAAACCACTGAGCCAATGTGGCAAAGTACTGCTCATTAGCAACACTTGGAATTAAACGCCCGCCACCGGTATCTTGTGGGCCATCCAAATGTTGAGTTAGTAGCTCGCCATATATATTGCCGCCTTTTACTGCGCCGCCCATTACTATTTGGTTTCCTGCCCAACCATGGTCAGTGCCATCGCCATTTGAGGTCAACGTGCGACCAAAATCAGACATAGTAAACGCAGTCACTTTATCTGCCATATCAAGCTCTTTCATCGCGCTATCAAATTCACTTAACCCTTGAGCTAACGTATTTAATAAAGCAGGGTGCGTTGTTAATTGGTTATCGTGCGTATCATACCCCCCCATAGAAACAAAAAACACTTGGCGCTGAGTGCTCAATTTTGCCTGTACGCTAATTGTTTTAGCGACTGCTGAAAATTGCTCACTAAGGCTATTATCGCTAAATGGGGTAATAAGTGCAGGCGCGCTTTCTAACGCGCTGTTCGTTGCTTGAGTGTTATTTATCGCACTTGTTAAGCCATTGGCATAAGCTGTACTTAATGGATGGCTCGTATTGCCTAGTAAGCGGTTCATAATAGAAGTTACGTGCTCGCTACGAGGTTGATACCCTCCAAACGCGTTAATACTACTAATGCCGCTTTTGTTAAGCGCAAATGCATTGCTAGCACTTCCCGTTTGCCATAAATTAGTACCGTCGAGTGATACATTAGCTGCAAACTCATCTTGTAACTCTAAACGCTCTAAAAGTCGTGCGCCCCACCCGCTATTAAGTGATTGTTTTTCTCGACCATACATCCACGCAGCTTGCTGATCGTTATGCGAAAACAAATGCTTAGGCAAACCTATTGCTTTATTTTTATAGTCATTCAATGTTGTGGGAGCGAGTAAAGTACCTACCCCGCCTACAAATGCTAAATTTTGAGATTCAAACACATTTTGTATAGGTTCAAGTGAGGGATGAATACCGACTCCACCGGCAAACTGGCTTTTAATACTTAACTCAAGTGGGCTCTCTACCGCCAGGTTCTGCCTACTTTGCTCGTAAACACTACGTTGCTCGCCTTCAAGCGGAACTAGCATATTTAACGAATCATTCCCTCCGTATAAATACACACACACTAATGCTTTGTAATCTCCTAGCTCAACTGCATTAGTCGCTCCAGTTAATGCTTGTAATTGCAGGCTCGTTAACGCGGCAGCCGATACACTACCTTTTACACATAACGACAAAAACTCTCTTCTATTAATGCTCATTATGCGCTCCTAATACTGCACGTTAAATTCAGGTGAAATAGCAATCATATATAATAAATACGAAACCCGTTCACGGTATTGCTCTTCATTAAAGTAGGCATCTAAATCAAGTAATGCTTGGCGTGTGTCACTGCTCATTGCGCCTGCAAAATATAACGTGTTGTACTGAGCTAATAGCGCGCTAACACCGTTTTTCTCTAAAACATTCATGTCGTCTTGAACATAAATATAAATACTATTTGAATTTAAATCGCTGCGCGCTTCTGCGGTACTCCATACTAAGCTTGCGTAAAGCGCGTTCATGGTGCCAATCAGTGTTGCGTCGTTTGCTATTTGTAATTCTGGTGCAACAATACCTTCATTTCGCAAAGCTGCGGTTTGATAATCAGGCCTAAAAAAGTTAAATACTGAAGCCGATTGCATGGGTCCTTGTCCGTAGCTATTTATTAAATTCCATGTTTTATAATAACCCGCTGGCGATTTAGCATCGAGATTTCGCCAAAACTGTACAGTTTTTAAAATAGGCTCTTTAATTTTACCTTGGTAATTAAGCACTGAGCCAAAATGCCGCGCTTCATCATCTAAATAAATAGCCTTTACTACCGCCGCTAAATCGCCGCGTACACCAGCGCCGTTATCAATAAATACATTAGCTACTCGCTCAACATATTGGGGGGTTGGGTTTGAGGTAATTAATCGCTGAATAAGCTGTTTGCTAATAAACGGCGCAACATTTTGATGATTAAATAAATTATCGAGCCCTATTTGCAATGACTCTTCTGCTGCATAACCTTGTGGTATAACCTCACCGTTTAGTAAGGTTTTTTGTTTACTAGAATGGTACTCGTCAAATGCTTCCATTGGCTTAATATAATCACGACTTTTACGCTTAAATGTTTCACTATCGGCAAACGTCCAACCAGTAAATACGCGTGCAAAACCCTCTATTTCTACCTGTCCGTAAGTGGCAATGGTATTACCTTGTGCATCAAGCTTGGCGCTGCCATCTAGATTTAGTTCTTCAAGGCCAATAGTAAATAACTGCATTACTTCACGTGCGTAATTTTCGTCTGGGCGAATATTAAGTGTATCGTCTGCTTTTTCGTTACCCAAATGGCTTAAATAAGTTCCCATAATAGGCGAAAGCGTGACATCTTCGAGTAAGTCACGATAATTACCAAAGGCATGCTTTAGTAATAAATCGTAATAAGTGATCATGCCCTCAGGTTGCCCTCTTAAGGCACTGTTCTCATCCGACACCACTAATATTTCACTTAACGCAAATGCAACACGTTGACGGAGTTGATCGTCACTTTGCATTACTGCTTTCCACCATGCATCTATGCGGCTTATGTATTTAAAGTCGTCATCGTCATTTAGCTTTACTAAATAATCACGGTGATAATTAATAGGTAGCGCTATTTGTTTATCAAGCCATTGCTGCTCGCTTAAACCTTGTGTGTTTTGTATTTCACTAAGCTTAGGCCCCATTGTTGCTTGGTGTAGTAACCGTGCGGCGCTAATCTCATCCATATTATTGCGCGCTATAAAGCTCAGCGTTTTTACACTGCTTGCCCCTTCATTGTCGGTTGCTGTGATCGAAAAAGCGTAATTAACAGGCTTATAACTTTGCGCATTTAGCAGTGTTACTGAGGTGGTTACTGCCTCTAAAGGCCCGCTAATTAGTTCAGGCCCTTGCGTTTGTTGCCATACAACCGATGTAATAGTGCCGTCTTTATCACTGGCTGTTGCTGTTAGCTCAATTGTTTGGCCCTTACTTAATTCACTAGGAAAATCAGCGACTGACAAAATGGGGATTTTATTTCCGTTAACGGTTGGCGTATCATCTGAGCCTGAACCACCGCAAGCGCTTAGTATAAAAACCGAGCTTGCGATCAGAGCAAATTTATAATGCATGTAAAGTCGTCATCATTTGTTAATTAAAGTACGTTAGTGTGTACCGAGTTTGATGCATTTATTGAAACACAAAATTTACAATTTAACTCTTTATTTTTTGTAACCGAATCATGAACGCCCCATTAATAATGCACTAGCTGCAGGGGTAAACAGCCAGAGCTTTATTATTTATGAAAACAGAAATTCGCTATTGTTTTGAATCTTCACAAGTTGCTAACCGGTTTTTACACGAGCTGAAAGACTGGCCGGTTAACGATGTAAAAACACGACTTTTTAATGGCGGCGATAGTGTAAAAGTGACATACGAATACGACGAAAGTGGTTTTGATTACACCTCAGCCGAGCTCGACGACCTAGCAGAAAAGCATGGCGGAAAAGAAGTTTAAATCCAATAATAACAAGGTATGGAGCCATTTTTCTTGGCGAACGCACTAAACATCAATATTGATAATGCGATCAGTAAATGTTTCATAAATATATCTTTATTGGCTTTATTAGTTATTCGTGGTACTTGCGGATCATCGCCACTTTGCCGCTTTCAATTTCAATCACTTCCATCATTGTGGAGGTGTACTCTATTGGCTGCTTATTTTGCGGATGAATACCTTTTACATAGTTTTTATAACGAATAGCAAAGCCTGTATCGTTAAACACAAATGTATTAAGCAGTGTGCTTTCAAACAATGTGTGCGCACCTAAGTAAAAACTCATACCTTTGCGCATCTGCTTTTTACCATCTGGAGTACGTGAGTCATCCGGTTGATACGGAATATGCTGATTGCCAATATCATCGGTTAACAATGCAAGGTAAGCCTCAAGCTCTTTAGCACCTGCGTTAGGTGCTTGTGTGGCGGTCATTGTTTTATAGTACTGCTGCGCAAACGTATTTAAGTCGAGAGGCTCTTGGGCATGAACCGAAAAGGTAGCAACTAATACCAAACCTAACGTTAAAAGTAACCTCATTGACTATTCCCTGTAGCTAAAAATATTTTATAGGTACATTACATTAGTAAGTTCAATAATCAAACAAAATTAGTTTTAAGTGAATTATCACCTACATCTTGCTCTTTACTCTGTTGGTTGCAACACTGTTGGCAGGGTCGTCTGGCCAAAAATGTTTAGGGTAGCGACCTTTCATTTCCTTTTGCACGTCGCGGTAACTGCTAGCCCAAAAGTGCGCTAAATCTTGAGTAAGTTGCAGTGAGCGTTTACCTGGCGATAGCAACTCCATAAGCAGTGGCAGTTTACCCTTGGCAAGCATAGGCGTACTAGTCAAGCCGTAAACTTCTTGCATGCGCACGCTTAGCTTTGCGGGGCCATCAAGCTGGTATTCTATTTTTATATTTGAGCCACTTGGCACCGTTAAGCGCAGTGGTAACAATGCTTTTAACGCTGTTTGTTGTTGCCAATCAAAACAGTTCTGCAATGCTTCAAAGTAGTTAAACTTTTTAAGCTGCGTAAGCGTTTTAATATCTTCTAAAAACACGCCTAGCCACTGCGCTGCATTTTGAATGAGTTGTTGCTCGTTTATTTGTGGGAATTTATCGGGTATTAAATTACTTGCTAAGCTCATGCGTATCAGCAATTGCTGCGCATCAGGTTGCTCGTTAAATAATGCAAAACCGTGTTTAGCAAATAAGTTAAGCCACGCTTTAGCACGTTCTCTCTTATCTAGTTTTTGTTTACTAGGCTGGCTGGTGAGTGTTATAGCACCAAGCTTTACTTCATCTTGATGAATAAAACGCGCTGATTTTTCATCAAACTCACAACGAGTAAGTTCACTAAATAAATGCGGTAAATACTCTTGTAACTCAAATGGGTTGAGCGCAGTGGCTGTAAATATACGCCCTCCTTTGTGCCCGCCCATGGTTGCTATAGCTAAGTAATCGTCGTTGTGCCAGTAATCGGCATTTAACTCAGCACCTGCACCATTGGCAAGTAGGTAACCATTACCGCGTTTTTTAGCAATACGATCTGGATATGCCAATGCCACCAACAAACTAATATAATGCGTATTTAATTCGCTGTTTTCGTTTTTTACTTTTAAGCGGCTTTGCCAATATTTTAACTGTTGTTTAAATACCGGATGCGGACGTTGTTGTTGGCTATGTAGCGCTAAACTCAACTCGTTTGCACTGTTTACTCGGCTCTCAAGTAATGCCACTAAATAAATAGCGAGCCTAAAAATACCAGAGAGTTGGTCATCAAGTATTTGTGCTTTTAATAGCATATGCGCCAAACGAATATCAGCACCAAAACCTAGCATTTTACTGCCAAGCGGTGTGAGCTTACCTTTGCTATCAATAGCTTCAAGCATATTAAGCAGGTTACTTGCTTGCTCGCATTGTTGCTCAGTGGGCTTATCGAGCAAGGTTAGCTCATCAATACTGGCTCCCCACTGCTTTGCCTCAAGCATAAGTTGGCTTATGTCTGATGTGAGTATTTCGGGATTGTCGTGGCTATTACGTCTCTCAAAGGTTTGCTTTGAGCCAATTCGATAAACAATGCCCGGCTCTATTCGCCCTGCACGCCCTGCACGCTGCACAGCAGACGAGCGCGATATACTTTGTGTTGTGAGCTCAGTGACCCCTGTTTTTAAATTAAAGGTAGCTGCACGGCGCTTGCCGCTGTCAATTACAATGCGTATGCCTTCAATAGTTAAACTGGTTTCGGCTACATTGGTGGTAAGCACTACTTTGCGCATGCCGTTTGGTGCAGGAGCAATAGCAGCTTGCTGATTGGCTTTATCTTGCTCGCCAAATAGCGTTGCTACTATGCAGTTACTGGGTAAATCGCTAAGTGCTTGTTGCACGCGTAGTATCTCAAATTGCCCAGGTAAAAATACCAATGCGCTACCTGTTTGCTCATTAAGTGCTTGTTTTATTATGGTAGGAATTGCATCGAGCCAACGGCTTTCATCTTTTATGGGTATGTATATTTCGTCTATTGGGTAGCTGCGACCGCTTGATTGAATTACAGGGCAGTCAAAAAACGCTGTATAACGCTCAGTATCAAGAGTTGCCGACATAAGCATAATGGTTAAATCTTCACGCAGCGCACTTTGGGTCTCGAGCGCAAAGGCAAGTGAGGTATCGGCTGCAATTGAACGCTCATGAAATTCATCAAATATCAGTAAATCAATATCGCTTAATTCGGGGTCGTTTTGCAACATGCGCGTTAGCATGCCTTCGGTGACTATCTCGAGGCGCGTATTAGCGCTTACTTTACTCTCGCCCCTAATCCGCAAGCCCACACTTTGCCCAACACTCTCGTTTTGGCACTTTGCTAAGTAGCTGGCTATATTACGAGCAGCTAAACGGCGAGGCTCTAGCATTACAATACGTTTAAAATGCCCATCGCGCATTAGTTGCAGCGGCAACCACGTAGATTTACCCGCACCAGGCGGCGCTTGTAATAACGTAATAGGATTACTTTGTAATGTAGTAACGAGTTGTTGATATATGTCTTGAACCGGCAGCACAGCTATTTACCCTAAATTGCTTTGCAGGCATTGTAACAAAAAACCGCAGCGACACCGCGGTAGATGTTTATTAATAATTGCTATTAACTACCCGACACCATTCTAATTCGATCTGCAGGCACTCGTAATTGCTGCATTAAGTAAATTTTAAATGGTGCTTCGTAAGGTTGCCCATCAACCGCTTTTTGCATGCATAAAAGCCATGCATCACTTTGCTCAATTCCTACATGTAAATGTTTGTGCGCTTGAGGAATGTTAATACTGCCAAAATGTTCAGCGTATAATTTAGGACCACCTAACCAGCCCGACAAAAAATAAGCGAGCTTTTTTCGCGATGCCGATAAGTCTTTTGAATGCATACTCCTTATATTTTCAGCCTCTTTTAAAGCGTCCATATTATCGTAAAACGCATTCACCAATTGTGTAATACCTGCTAACTCACCTGCCATTTTGTATGAGCAGTCACCCACTCCATATTCACACGTCTTAGTATTCATAACTCACTCAGCTTAACTACTTTGTTTAATACCTGCATATTAGCTTAAAACAAAAATTTAAGAATGAGTTACATCAAAGCGGCGTAACTTATGTCAGCAATAATTACAGGCTGCTATGTATATTTTTTAATAAATAGCGCAATATTAAAAACAAAATCGCTCAACATAAAAATATAACCAACTGATAATAAAAGCAATAAAACCATTATTATTCATTGGTACAAGGCTTGCTACTTTATAACTGACAGTTAATTCACTAACCTAAAGTAAGGATAAACTTATGAACAGCGATCGTATCGAAGGTAATTGGAAAGAACTTAAAGGTAAGGCTCAACAAAAATGGGGCGATCTTACCAACGACGATTTAGATAAAATTGAAGGTAGCCGTACAGAGCTAGTTGGTAAAATTCAGCAGCAATACGGTAAATCTAAAGAAGAAGCAGAGCGTGAAGTTGATGAGTTTGAAAAAGGTCGTTAAACCGCGTTAACCGCTTTTAAAAAAACCGCCATTTGGCGGTTTTTTTTGTTTAAGCTGTAGGTTATTTAGTTACGCTTTTAATTGGTTACCAATCGGTAACTGACTAATACGCTTTCCGCACGCTGCAAAAATAGCATTACATAATGCTGGCGCATAAACTGGTGTAGACGGCTCGCCTACTCCTGCTGGTGGTGCATCACTTTGTACAATTTCAACTTCAATCTCAAGAGGTGAGTCGCTCATACGCGGTACACGATAATCATGAAAGTTACTTTGCTGTACGCGCCCTTTATCAAAGGTAATACCATCGCTGATTGCAGTGGTAATACCATAAATAGAGCCACCTTGGGTTTGATTTTTAACTGTGTCGGTGTTTACAACCGTACCCGCATCAATGGCAACCCACGATTTAATTACGTTTAAATCGCCAGCATCCGACACTTCTACTTCAACTACCGTAGCTACATAAGTTAAAAAGCTTCTATGCGCTGCTATGCCTAAACCTCGACCTTTAGGAAGTTCTCGACCCCATTTACTCATGTCAGCTACTTTTTCAATAACATGGCGCAGCCTGCCAATATCTAAAGGATAAACCGCTTTATCGCCACCGTAATTATCGTATGTAGCATTTTGCTCTGTTACATCAACAATACGACTCGGACCTATAGTGTCTAGTAAATAGTCTTTTTGGTCGCGACCGGCTTTGTGCGCTGCTTCACCAATAAATGACTGAATAGCAAAGGCATGAAAAATATTTGATACAGAACGCATCCAACCAATTCGTGCTTTAGCAGGCGCATCACCGTTTTCTAACTTCATGTTAGGTGTGTTAATAGGGTTATCGGTAAATCCTAAGCGCAGTTCAAAGCTTCCCGGCGTAGTCGCCCCTTCTGAAAAGGTAGAGGTAATTGGTGAAAACGCGGTGCGGTGTAAATACGATTCTATTGCGCCATTTTTATCTAGCGATGCTTCAATGTGCTGAGCCGAAACAGCATGGTAAAAACCATGTTGTATGTCGTCTTCACGCGTCCATTGCACACGAATAGGTTTGCCTACTTTCATTGAAAGGTAAGCCGCTTCTGCTGAAAAGTCAGGTTTTGACTTACGCCCAAAGCCGCCCCCTAACATGGTAACGTGAACATTAATTTTGCTCTCATCCATGCCAAGCATTGCAGCCACTGTTTTCATATCGGCTTGTGGATTTTGCGTAGCAGCCCATATATCAACACTGTCTTTGTTGTACATAGCTGTTGCACAAGGCGGCTCCATTGGTGCTTGAGCAAGATGCGGTGCGTAATAATCAGCTACCAATTTATTGCTCGATTTAGCCAACACGCCCATGGCATCGCCTTTATCACGTATGTTTGCCTGTGGAGTTTGTACTGTTTGTAATAATGACTTTTTAAATTCTTCTGAATTGTAATCGCCATTTTTGCCATCATCCCACACCACTTTTAATGCTTTACGCCCTTGCCATGCAGCCCATGTGTTTTTAGCTATAATCGCAATGCCACCTTTTGGCTGAAACTGCGGTGCGCCTTTTGGTGCAGGTATTTCAATAACATCTATAACGCCGTTTATCGCTTTTGTAGCACTGGCATCAAATGACTTCAACACCGCCTACTACCGGCGGGCGTTCAATTATAGCCACCAGCGCTTGTGGTGCGCGTACATCGGCTGCAAATATTGCTTTACCTGTTACTAAATCGGCTAAATCTATGTGCGCCATGCCGGTATTAATGTAACGCCATTCTTTGCGCGTTTTAAGCGTTAGTTTGTCAGCTTCTGGTGGCGTTATTGTAAGCGCTAAGTCGATTAAATCTTTATAAGTAAGCGATTTACCTGAGCTGTGTGTAACGACGTGTTGATTAGCAGTACAGGTTTGTGGATCAACTTTCCAAAACTTAGCGGCAGCATGCTGCATCATGTAACGTACACTTGCGCCCATTTCACGCAGGCGCTGCATGTTGTAGCGGATACTGCGCGAGCCATCGGTATTTTGATCGCCGTATTTAGGGTCGCCCTTACCCTGAATAACAATAACCTTATCCCACGCGGCTTCCATTTCATCGGCAACTATTTGTGCAATCGCGGTGCGAATTTGCTGACCCATTTCAGAGCGATGGCACGTTATTTCAACCATGCCGTCTGGGCGCAGTGCAATAAATAAGTTTGCGCGTTTTGCCAGCTCAGATGGCTGCTCTAACACACCCGCAAATGCTCTTGGCGCACTGCCTACAAAATAGGTACCGAGTACCAACGCACCTATTGCACTGGTTTTTAAAAACTTACGGCGGTTTAAATCAAAATATTTATTATTTTGGTTCATACTTCTTCCCCTTGTTCATTTGGGTCAAAATACTGAACACTCGCCATTGTTTTAGCAGCTGATTTAATTGCTTTATGAATACGCGGGTATGTACCACAACGGCAAATATTTCCCGACATATTACTTACTATTTCATCGTCGGTTGGGGTTGGGTTTGCAGCTAATAAGCTTGCAGCTTGCATCATTTGGCCGCACTGGCAAAAACCACACTGCGGTACCTTATGCTCTATCCATGCTTGTTGTACTGGATGGTCGCCCTGCTCGCTTAACCCTTCAATTGTTGTAATTGAAAGACCCGCTACTGCCGCTACAGGTAATACACACGAGCGCTGAGCTACCCCATCTATATGCACAGTACACGCACCGCACTGCGCCATACCACAGCCAAATTTAGGCCCAGTTAAATTCAATTCGTCTCGGAGATACCATAATACTGGCGTTGACGGATCGCCAGAAAACTCATGTTTATTATCATTAATGGTAAGCGTGATCATACTAAACTCCTTGGCAAAGCGCTTTACAGGAGGGTTCCTTGTTGCGCGAGAACTATTTTTAATTACTTACTATTTTATACTTACTACTTTTAGCCTACCACTTAGATCTATTTTACAAAAATACTAATTATTAGAACGTTTAACTGTTGAAAACAGATCTACATTATCAAGCATACTAAAACATACATTAATGAGTGCTTATAACATTTTCAAATAGTAATCGCTCATCGTCTTTATAAACTTCAAGCCAACCTGGTGGTGATGTATCGCAGCCAATAATAGTTACGTGTAGCACATAACTATAGCGACCATTTTTAAACGTATAATGATGATTCCCGCCGCTGCCCTCAAATGTAATATCGCCATTTAGTAAAACCATATCAGGCTTGTCACTTGGCTTTTTATTAATACCCCACACTGCATAACGGTAATTTCCATCACCTAAATCATCAACACGAATATGGTAGTTAGCCGTTTTCCAATCGAGTATTGGTTTTTTAAAAGTATTGATACTTGAATGCAAAGATTGCTTACCTTGTTCGATTAAGCTTTTAGCAAGTGCCTGCTCTTTAGTATTTTGTGTATTTACAGCAATAATTTTACCGTCGGTATCTACCCACATAACGCCGTTATTTAGCATAATGCCGCGCCAACCTACTTTATCCCAATCAGTATCAATTTTTGAACTGGCAATAACTGCTACTAACTCATCATTAAACACTTCATCAAAGCGGTTGATAAACTCAGCTTCATTTTTAATGTCAGGTATCGGATATCGTCGTTTTAGCGGGTAACGAATAAGTGCAGCAATTACAGGTTTATCGTGATCTGCAAAGGCTGCAATAACAGGTAAAACGAACTCGTGATATTTTTGCTCAAGAGCAAATGTGCTAGATGTAAAAAGTAGGCATAACCACAATACTATGTGGTAATGCCCTTCAAAGTTGAACCTGATCTTCATTTAAAGGTTCTAATATAACGAAACTAATTATATTTTTAGTTTTTCTCTTAACCCTGCAGGAGATAGATATCTAATAGCTTTGCTTTTTTTACTTTTCGTAGCAATTAAAAGATCTGCATCAACTAATCCATTTAAATATGTTCTTGCTGTGTTCTCATTAATATCAAATTCTATGGAAACCTGTTTAGTAGTAAATATTTTACCTGGATGCTTTACAGCTTCTTTGAGCAACTCTAATTGACCTCGCTTGAAGTTCTTTGATAGAGGGCTTTTTTCGATCCACTCCATGAATTGATAAAATTCACTTTTTTTAGATTCTATGTGAGTATTTAATGAATTAACCGCTTTCATGACAACATCAACTTGATGATAAATAAAGTAAGTTAAGTCAAATTCGTCTGTTTCTGTATAAACAAATGCTGCATCATAATCACTTCTCTTTTCTTGGATTAGCTTACTAATTGACACATATTCAAATAACCAATAACCAGAACTGAGCATATACCAATAAAAAATAGCTCTGGCGGTTCTTCCATTCCCATCCCCAAAAGGATGAATGTAACCGATCATGAAATGTAAAATAATCGCTTTAACTAATGGATGTATAAACGTGTCGCTATTAGCCCCATCATGCTTTTCATTTGCAAAATCACATAAAGATAATAACCTTTCCTTTAAAGAAGAGAAGCATGGAGGTGTATGCGCTAATTCATTGTAGAGGTTTGAAACGGCTATATCATTGTCTTCTCTTAAAGCTCCTGAAATCGCATCATTATCAATAGCTTTATATGTGGCAATTGCATGAAGCTCTAGTATTAGCTCTATAGAAAGAGCTTCATCTTTTCTCTCTAGTGCTTTTTTCATCAAAAGGTAATTATTGAAAATCATTTGTTCAGATTTATCGATAGGTTGCCTTTTTGTTTCAAGCATTTCTTTCGCTATTTTCCTCGTTGTAGATGCACCTTCTAGTTGAGAAGATGTTATTGCTTCTTCCATCATTAAGCTCTTAACCAGGTACCTATCTTTTTCTTTTGTAGTAATAAATGAACCATCACCAATCGCATGCCCACCACCAGATAATTTATCGATCTGATGAAGTAATGCATGAAGGGAATCTGGAATGCAGTAAGTGAATTGTTTATTTTTTTCTGCAACTAATGATATTTTTTTTGATATAGTTTTCCTTGACAGCTTCGTAGCGACCCAAGCAGCTTGTTCTGATATATCTTTAGGTATACGCCATATAAATTTATCCCAGTGGAGATATTTCCCTTCTGAATTTGTAGGACCAAACTTCCCTAAAAGTGGAATAAACTCATCAGGAGGTGTAATAGATAGTAACTCGTTTAATGGTTTGGGAACTCTAATTCTTGCCATAGTAAAACACCTAAACTTAATTTTTATATAATGAGTTTACTTATAATTAAAAACTCGTCAACGTAAAAAAACAAATTTAAGTTTAGGTAAATAACTTTATACCAAAAGCGAGCTTAATTAGGCTCGCTTTTATTTTAACTGACAGCTGTTCTATTACTCCGGATCATACCCCAAATTAGGCGATAGCCATCTTTCAGCTTCTGCTAGCGTCATATTAGTTCGTTTAGCGTAATCTTCTACTTGATCGCGTTGTATCGCTGCTACTGCGTAGTATTTAGCCTCAGGGTGTGAGAAGTACCAACCTGAAACAGCAGCACCTGGCCACATAGCGTACGAGCTAGTTAGCTGCATACCAATGCGTTTTTCGGTATCGAGCAACTGCCAAATTTTCTTTTTTTCGGTGTGCTCTGGGCACGCAGGGTAACCTGGCGCTGGGCGAATACCTTGGTAGTTTTCGCGTATTAGCTCATCGTTTGCTAGGTTTTCGTCTGGTGCAAAACCCCAATACTCTTTACGTACTTTTTCGTGTAAGTATTCTGCAAACGCTTCTGCGAGCCTGTCGGCAACCGCTTTAATCATTATTTTGTTGTAATCGTCTTGCTGTGCGTCAAACGCATTTGCTAAGTCGTCTTCTTCTAGGCCACCCGTTACTGCAAATGCGCCAAAATAGTCTGGTGTGCCTTTGGGTGCTATGTAGTCGGCTAGGCAGTAGTTAGCAAAGTCGGTTTTTTCGGTTTGCTGACGTAAATGGCATGAGGTCGTTAATAACTCTTTGCGTGTTTCGTCGGTGTATATTTCTATGTCGTCCCCTACGCGGTTAGCAGGGAATAAACCAATTACGCCAAGTGGTTGCAAACTACCTGCTTTTTCAAGGTCATCTAACATATCGTTAGCGTCTTTAAATAAGCTTTGCGCTTGCTCGCCTACTACTTCGTCGGTCATTATGCGCGGGTATTTACCGGCGATTGACCACGTCATAAAGTATGGCGTCCAATCTATGTATTTACGCAAAGTGGCAATGGATACGTTTTTAAACTCGATCACGCCGAGCTTTTTAGGCACTGGTGGCGTGTAGTTATCCCAATCGAGTTGTGCTGCGTTATCGCGTGCGCGCTGGATTGTAACAGGCTTAGAGCGAGGTTTTTTACGCGCTTGTTGCTCGCGTACTTTTACATATTCAGCTTGGGTTTTTTCTAAAAAACCAGGCTTATGCTCTTTTGATAATAAATTAGATACTACACCTACCGCACGGCTGGCATTACTTACATACACTACGCCTTTGTCATATTGCGGCTCAATTTTTACTGCGGTGTGCGCTTTAGAAGTAGTTGCACCACCAATTAACAGCGGCAGTTCAAAGCCACGGCGTTTCATTTCTTTTGCTACGTGTACCATTTCGTCAAGCGATGGGGTAATTAAGCCCGATAATCCAATAATATCAGCTTTTTCGTCGATGGCGGTTTGCAGTATTTTATCAGCCGGTACCATTACACCTAAGTCGATTACTTCATAGTTATTACATTGCAGTACAACACCCACAATATTTTTACCTATGTCGTGTACGTCACCTTTTACGGTCGCCATCACTATTTTACCGTTAGTTGCACCTTCTTCTTTTTCGGCTTCAATAAATGGGTCTAAGTAGGCTACGGCTCGTTTCATTACGCGCGCCGATTTAACCACTTGTGGTAAAAACATTTTACCTGCGCCAAATAAATCCCCTACTACGTTCATGCCATCCATTAACGGCCCTTCAATTACGTGAATAGGTTTATCGGCAGCAGCGCGGCACTCTTCGGTATCTTCATCTATAAAGGTAGTAATGCCTTTTACAAGCGCGTGCTCAAGGCGTTTTTCAACAGGCCATGTGCGCCATTCTAAATCTTCTACTCGCTCGGCTTGTGCCATACCAGAGTATTTTGGTGCAAGCTCTACTAAACGCTCGCCTGCACCTGGGTCTGTGTTAAGTATTACGTCTTCAACGGCTTTACGAAGCTCTTCTGGGATGTCGTCGTAAACGGCGAGTTGCCCTGCATTTACAATGCCCATATCCATACCCGCTTTTATGGCGTGATATAAAAACACCGAGTGAATGGCTTCACGTACGGGGTTATTACCTCTAAACGAAAACGATACATTTGATACACCGCCCGACACTTTACAGTGCGGCAAATTTTGCTTAATGCGGCGTGTACCTTCAATAAATTCTACGGCGTAGTTGTCGTGCTCTTCTATCCCTGTGGCTACGGCAAATATATTAGGGTCGAAAATAATATCTTCTGGCGCAAAGCCAATGTCTTCTACCAATATTTTATAACTGCGCGCACATATTGCGAACTTACGGTCTGCCGTGTCGGCTTGCCCGTCGGTATCAAACGCCATTACAACAGCGGCTGCACCAAAGCGTTTTATTATTTTAGCTTGGCGAATAAACGGCTCTTCGCCCTCTTTTAACGATATTGAGTTAACAATTGCCTTGCCTTGAATACACTTTAAGCCGGCTTCTATTACTTCCCACTTTGAGGAGTCGACCATAATTGGTACGCGTGAAATATCAGGCTCTGAGGCTATTAAGTTTAAAAACTTAACCATGGCGGCTTTTGAATCCAACATGGCTTCGTCCATGTTTATATCAATAACCTGTGCGCCGTTTTCTACTTGTTCACGTGCAACTGTTAACGCTGCTTCAAAATCTTCTTCCATGATTAGGCGTTTAAACATAGCCGAACCAGTTACATTGGTACGCTCACCAACATTGGTAAATACTGCTATTTGTTGGGTCATGTTGGCTCCTTAATTTAAGTTACAGGCTTCAAGGCCTGATAAACGCATGCGTACTTCAAGCTCTGGCAATTGGCGTGGTTTAACGCCCGCTAGACCTTTTGCAAAAGCACGAATATGCGCAGGCGTGGTGCCACAACATCCACCTACTATATTAATAAAGCCCGATTTACCCCAATCGATAATTTCGGCTGCCATTTCAGGCGCTTCTAAGTCGTATTCACCAAACTCATTAGGCAAGCCCGCATTAGGGTGTACCGATGTAAAGGTTTCGCACACGCGCGAAAGCTCTTCTACATATTGGCGCAGTAAATCAGGGCCAAGCGCGCAGTTTAAACCAATCGAAATAGGCTTAATATGGCGAATAGAGTTATAAAATGCTTCGGTTGTTTGCCCAGAAAGCGTACGGCCAGAAGCGTCAGTAATAGTGCCCGAGATCATAACTGGTAATGTGCGCCCTGCTTGTTCAAAGGCTTCTTCTACACCAAACGAGGCGGCTTTTGCATTAAGCGTGTCGAATATAGTTTCGATTAGTATTAAATCGGCGCCGCCTTCCATTAATGCAAGGGTAGACTCTACATACGCAGTAACTAGCTTATCAAAAGTAACGTTTCGGTAACCCGGATCGTTTACGTCTGGCGAAATTGAACACGTTTTAGATGTCGGCCCTAAAACACCGGCTACATAGCGCGGTTTTTCTGGCGTTTTAGCCGTAAATTCATCGCAAATTGCGCGTGCTAATTTAGCCGACTCTAGGTTTATTTCACGGCTTAGGTTTGCCATGTCGTAATCTTCCATCGAAATAGTGGTCGAGTTAAACGTGTTGGTTTCGATAATATCGGCGCCCGCTGATAAAAAACCACGATGAATATCAGTGATTAAGTCGGGCTTGGTTAGGCTTAATAAATCGTTATTACCTTTAATTAATACATGCCAGTCTTTAAAACGCTCTCCGCGATAGTCTTCTTCTTCTAGCTTATGATCTTGGATCATGGTGCCCATTGCGCCATCTAAAATTAAAATGCGTTCTTTTAATGCGGCACTTATTTCGGCTTGCTTATTATTTGTAGGCGCGTTATTCGGCATAGTTGTTAGTCCTCACGTCTTGGCTAACTAAATTAATATCATACGGTGTGGTTTGGTACACGTAGTAATTTAACCAGTTCGAAAAAAGTAAAAAAGCATGGCTTTGCCACGTTTTTGAAGGTTGTTTGGTTGCATCGTCATCCGGAAAGTAATTTTCGGGTTTTGGTGCATTAGGGCTTTTTTTACAATCGCGCTCGTATTCTGCTTTTAGCGAGTCGGCGTCGTACTCTGGGTGGCCGGTTATAAACACTTGGCTACCCGATTTATTTTTAAGTAAGTAAGCCCCTACTCGCTCAGAACCTGCCAGTACAACTAGCTCATCACAGGCGTTTATTTTATTTATATCAATGTGGCCGTAGCGTGAGTGCGGTACCAAAAAGGTGTCGTCGAATCCGCGAGTCAGTGCACCGTGATCAAAATAACATTGGTGGGTAAATACGCCACACAGTTTATCGTCTTTTAAATCGCGCTTTAAATTGTAACGGTGATATAACGCTGCATGTGCTGCCCAACACGAAAATAACGTAGAGGTAACGTGTTGCTCAGCCCAATCAATAATGACTTTTAGCTCATCCCAATACGCTACATCGTCGTATTCTAAATGGGCAAGTGGCGCGCCAGTTACAATTAACGCATCGTAATTGTTGTCTTTAACCTCAGAAAAATAACGATAAAAGGTATCAAGGTGCTCTTCTGAATTACTGCTACTGCGGTGAGTGTCGAGGCGCAGTAGCTCTACGTTAACTTGCAAAGGCGAGTTGGCAAGCAAACGAATAAACTGAACTTCGGTTTCTACTTTATTAGGCATTAAGTTTAAAATAGCCAAACGCATTGGGCGTATTTCTTGCGTTTTTGCACGTGTTTTTGGCATTACAAATACGTTTTCTTGACGTAAACGTGCAATTGCCGGCAACTCGTCTTTTACTGTAATTGGCATATTTTTACTCCTGCTCATAAAAACCGAAAGTTAATTATGAACTGAAAGTAAAAAATATCAACCTCTAGATGTATAGATGTCTAAATGAAATTTATTCATGATTTTTTTAAGATTTACTAAAAGTTATAGATGAGAGGGAATGCATTTATATTGAAGTACTTTGTTTTAGTGAATTGAAATAGCGCTACTAAAATCAGTAGCGCTATTATAATTAAAAACGATAATTTACAGATAAATTAAGAGCGTAAATATCGCCTTCATTTGTATCAAAATATTGGTATTCAGCACTTACTTGCCAGCGTTGAGTTAGCCTAAAGTCAATGCCGGTTCCGTACGTTACGCCGCCTTCATCGTAGTTTTGCTCAGTTATTAGCGTAGAATTTGTATCTGTACCAGTTATTGATTCTGCAAGGTTTTTTAAGCGCCTTCATTGTAACTTAATTTATTTCTACCATAGCCACCAAATAAAAACATATCAGCTCGAGATGAAATTGGATAATTAGCTTTTACAAATATACTTGTTTGCAAATCAAGGCTTGAATCGATTTCGCTCTTAATGAATTCTGAACTCAGCGAACCGTCCTGTGGGTTCTGAGTGTAAACAATTCCGTTTAGAGGCGTTGACTCATCATTTAACCCAAAACCTATACGCCCTTCTAATGCAAAGTAACGCGAAAACTGATATCCAAACCGGCCGTAAAGCGTTGTAAACTGTATGCTATCACTCTCGTATACATCAATTTGCGTAGACCCTATCCCTATTCCTTGGTAATAACCATTTACGTGGAGTATGTCTGCTTGGCTCGAAAATGAGTATAAACCTAAAAGTAATGCCCCTAACCTTGTAACTATTTTCATGTTCATTCCTTTAAACCTTTGTAATATTTAATAATGTGATGTTTAACAATAAACTAAGTGTGGCCTGCCTATATAACTTGCTTATACTTTACAGCTTGTAAATATACTGTACCACTTTTGTTAAAAATGAAATGTATTTGAACAATATAAAACAATAGATTACAGAATTTTACACAATAGAAATCCTGTAATAGTAGTGTTTTTAACGAGCAATCAAAACAAAGTACCGCTTAGGTAAGTGTATTGTTCTATACAGCATTCGTTGACTGTTTCACCCGTCAGCCACTACAATACAACATTGAAATTTTTATTATTATTTGAAGGCTTTCCTCCATGGTTTTACCTGATAAATTTATATTCTCGATGAGTCGAGTATCTAAGGTTGTGCCACCTAAGCGCACTATCTTAAAAGATATTTCGTTGCACTTTTTTCCTGGCGCTAAAATTGGTGTGCTTGGTTTAAACGGTTCTGGTAAATCTACGTTACTGCGTATTATGGCCGGTGTTGACCAAGATTTTGAAGGTGATGCACATCCTCAGCCTGGTACTAAAATTGGTTATTTACCGCAAGAACCTGTTTTAGACGAAAGTAAAACAGTACGTGAAACTGTTGAAGAAGCTGTTGGCGAAGTTAAACATGCACTTAAACGTCTTGACGAAGTGTATAACGAATACGCCATGGAAGACGCTGACTTTGACGCACTTGCAAAAGAGCAAGGCGAGCTTGAAGCTGTTATTCAGGCGCACGATGGTCATAACATCGACAACGTTTTAGAACGCGCAGCTGATGCACTTCGCCTGCCAGAGTGGGATGCTAAAATTGAGCACCTTTCAGGTGGTGAGCGTCGCCGTGTTGCTATATGTCGATTATTACTTGAAAAACCAGACATGCTTATCCTTGATGAACCTACTAACCACTTGGATGCTGAGTCGGTTGCATGGTTAGAGCGCTTCTTACACGATTACGAAGGCACTGTTGTGGCTGTAACGCATGACCGTTACTTCCTTGATAATGTAGCTGGTTGGATATTAGAGCTTGACCGTGGTGAAGGTATTCCATGGGAAGGTAACTACTCTTCTTGGCTTGAACAAAAAGATGCGCGCTTACAGCAAGAACAAAAATCTGAAAAAGCACGTCAAAAATCAATTGCGCAAGAACTTGAATGGGTTCGTTCAAACCCTAAAGGCCGCCAAGCTAAGTCAAAAGCACGTATGGCTCAGTTTACTGAAATGCAGCAGTCTGATTACCAAAAACGTAACGAAACTAACGAGATGTTTATTCCACCTGGTCCGCGTTTAGGTGACCAAGTACTTGAAGTAACTAATCTTCGTAAGAGTTTTGGCGATCGCGTTTTAATTGATGACTTAAGCTTTAGCATGCCAAAAGGTGCCATTGTGGGCATTATTGGCGCGAATGGCGCGGGTAAATCAACGCTGTTTAAAATGATAAGCGGTGAGCAAACGCAAGACAGCGGTAGCATCAGTGTTGGCGAAACAGTACACCTAGCTACTGTTGATCAGTTCCGCGACGGTATGGACGAAAGCAAAACTGTTTTCCAAGAAATATCAGACGGACAAGACGTACTGAAAATTGGTAACTTTGAGTTCCCAAGCCGTGCGTATGTAAGTCGCTTTAACTTTAAAGGTAACGATCAGCAAAAGTTTGTTAAAGACCTATCAGGTGGTGAGCGTAACCGTTTACACCTTGCTAAGTTATTAAAAGCTGGCGGCAATGTGTTACTACTCGATGAGCCAACCAATGACTTGGACGTTGAAACACTACGTGCACTGGAGAACGCTATTTTAGAGTTCCCAGGTTGTGTAATGTGTATCTCGCATGACCGTTGGTTCCTTGACCGTATTGCTACACATATTTTAGATTACCGTGATGAAGGTCAAATTAACTTCTTTGATGGTAACTACACTGAATATGAAGAGTGGCTTAAAAAGACCCTAGGCGCTGAGGCAACTCAACCTAAACGTATTAAATACAAAAAAATTGGCTAAAAATATTGGTTAATTTTATGTTTGTATAACTTAAGCCCTGCACTTTGCAGGGCTTTTTTATGCCACCAGCATTACAGGAGCACATCTTGCTAGCATGTAGAGAATTACCCGCTATGCTTAATTTATTATAAAAAACAGTAAGGCTAAATTAGGTTATGCAAAATCGTCGACAGTTTTCTCGTGTGCTATTTTCAACTAACGCTCTGTTATGTTTTGATAGCCAACAGTATCCGTGTAAATTACTCGATCTATCGTTACATGGCGCGTTGGTTACTAATTGTGATGCATTTATTGGCAGCCACAATACGCAAGCAATACTGCGTTTTACATTGCCTCAAAGCGATATAGAAATAAAAATGGAAGTAGTGATTTGCCATATTGAAGCCGATCATATTGGTTTAAAATGCCATCACATTGATATAGACAGTATTACTTATTTAAAGCGTTTAATAGAGCTAAACTTAGCCGATGATGAGCTACTGCATCGCGAATTAGCGTCACTTATTAATGACTCACAATAGACTCATTCACTTAAGTTGATTACCATAGCGCAAACTTTATAAAGCTTGTAAATATGCGCTTAAATCCTCATTTGCCTTTGGTATACCATCCTAACTACTCGTTTAGCTTTGATCCTAAGCATCGCTTTGTAATGAGTAAATTTGCACATTTATATCAACATGTTGCAGAGCTTGGTTTAATCGGCAGTAACCTAGTTGAGCCAATATTAGGCACGCCAGAGCCCCTTGAGCTTGTGCATTGCGATAATTATATCCAAGATTTATGGCACAACCGCTTAGATGAAAAAGCAATGCGTCGCATTGGTCTACCTTGGTCAAAAGAGCTTATGGCACGTACATTTACAGCCCCTCAAGGAACGCTTCAAACAGCCCGCTTAGCACTTAAACACGGTATAGCGTGTCATCTTGCTGGTGGTACACATCACGCACATAATGACTTTGGTTCAGGTTTTTGTATGGTTAACGATTTGGCCTTTACCACGCAAACTTTAATTAAATCGGGTGAGGTAACTAACGTACTTATTTTTGATTTAGACGTGCACCAAGGTGATGGCACAGCTGCAATGTTACAGCATCAACCCTATGCGTATACCTGCTCTATCCATTGTGAAAAAAACTTCCCCTTTAGAAAGTCCGCTAGCGATTTAGACATTGGTTTAGCCGACAACATGAAAGACGACGAATACCTTGCCATAGTTGACGAAACCTTGAGTTATTTACTAAAAGAGCTAAACCCAAGCTTGGTACTTTACGATGCAGGCGTTGATATTTGGCAAGGTGATGGCTTGGGTAAATTAGATATAAGCTGGGATGGCATAGTTAAGCGCGACCATTTAGTGCTAAAACGATGCCTTGAGCACAACACACCTGTTGCCACAGTAATAGGTGGTGGTTACGATAGAGATCACCTACGCCTCGCTAAACGCCACGCTATTGTTGTTGAACAAGCTGCTGGCTTTTAGTTTGAAAGAAAAATGTTAAATTATCGTTCTTGTTTAATATGTAAAATAAAAAAGAGCATATTATGAAACAGCTATTTATTACCATCACGCTAATTTTATTAAGCTTTACAGCTTACGCACAAGATACAAGCTCAGAAGCAACATATCCTAAATTGCCTACATTAAATTTACAAATGGCTGATGGGTCGCCGCTCAACACTCAAGATTTATTAGGTCAACCTTACGTTTTACACTTTTGGGCAACGTGGTGTCCGTACTGTAAAAAGCTGCAGCCAGCACTTCAAAAAATTGATGATATGGGCTTAAAAGTTATTGCCGTGAGCTTTAAAGAAGATGACGATGCTACCCCCGCTAAAGCACTTAGCGAAAGAGGTTATACTTTTAAAACAGCTGTAAAAGCCGATGCAATAGCACAGCAATTAGGTATACGAGGCACACCTACTACATTGTTTGTAAATAAAGAAGGCAATGTAATTTGGCTGACTAATACGTCAAATCCAGAAGATCCAAACCTTCATTTAAATGCACGAACATTGTTGCACTCCATCGACATGGCAACTGAGTAACTTATTGCGCTTTTAACTGATTAGGTGTTAAGCCTGTCCAGCGCTTAAAGGCGCGCCGAAAGTTAGGTATATCGTAAAAAGCTAAATGCTCAGCGACTTGTTCGTTATGTTTAGCGCACAGAGTAAGTAGGTAAATAGCTTTGTGCTTATTTTGCTCATCTATTAACGCTGAAAAGCGTACCCCATTGAGTTTGAGCCTGCGCTTAAATGTAGCTGAACTCATAGCAAAGTGCTTCGCGGTACACTCTAAATTAGCACTTGGGTGAGAGTATAAGTATCTGCAAACGGCTTCAATAAAAGTCATGCTAACTACGCTTTTATTATGTAGCTGCGACTGCGCTTGCATAAATCGTAATTCACTCGCATGCGGGTTTTTAGCCCTTAACATGGTTTTATTTAATACCCAGCGAGTACATGGCTTATCAAAACTTACCTTTAGCCCTAAATTTTGCTCGTATTCTTGAATATGCCGAGGGCGTTTAAAAGCAAAGTCGAACTGACAATGCGGGTAACTTTCGCTCACTCGTTTAAGTAAACTATAAAATGCAGTGCTGTATATCTCTAGCACATAGTGGTAAAGGCTTTCATCAAGCCCATGTGCTGGCTGAATGTAAATATAAACATTATCGTTTTTAATATACGTTTGGCTAAACAGCAAAGGCGCTAATTGCATTCTTAAAAGTGATAATTGCTTTAATACTTGAGCTAAATTATCGCTATATATCAATGCCTGAGCTTCGGCTCGAGTGTCGTTAATAAGTTGGCTACCGAGTAAAAAACTACTGTCAGTACTTTTCATCAACAACTTAAATTGAGCTAATAAACGCACCTGCTGAGACACACTAAATGTATGCTGAAAATTAAGTAAGTCTTGTTCAAAAATACCGGTACCGCGTAGCAACTTATGTAAATTTATGTTTCGGCTTTGAGCAAGCTCTACAGCTGACGTAATAAGCCCTTGAGCGCTTAAATATTTATCGTCTTGGCTAACAAACGTGTGCACGGTGCGCTACTTTTTGTTGATGCTTTTTTTGTTGTAATTGACTATGCAGTTGGCTTGTTAGTTTATCTGTACTGCTATGCTTATTACCTTGTATTAAGGCGGTAGTGACATATTGAAACTTTGCTTTTTTAGATGCTTCAACTTTAAATGCACAATGCTTTAGAGCTCCTTTAATTTGTGCCATTAGCTCTTTAGCTTGCTGCTCTGTAGTAGCTGGCATTAGTACCATAAAGCAATCTCCTGCGTAGCGGCACACTACATCACTTAGTCGGCAATTCATTAACAATAGCTCGCTAATTTCACGCAGTAACCGGTCGCCCTCACTAAAGCCAAACTCACTATTAAAATGCGAAAAATCACGAATATCAATCGCGCCAAGCCAGAGTGGTTGTTTGCTCGTAAGTTGCTCTTTAATTGCAGAATCTAGGTACTGCGCCTTATAAAGACCTGTAACTGAGCACACCTTATCGTGCTCACGTAAATGCGCTTCACGGCGGCGTAGCTGACGATTTAATACGTACTGCTCTTGATGCCAATAATACAAACCCACACTCGTTAACAACATGCCTAAAGGGGCTGGCAGAGATTCAATCCAACTGAGCCATTGATGGGCGGGATGCATTAGCCATTCATCAAGTAAATCGAGCGTTGCCGAGAACATAAATAGCCCAACACCTATCACTAAGTAAGTGGTTACTTTACTCGGTGGTCTTGAAATTAATAACGCGGCAATCCATACAAGGGTCATTAATACAATACCGCCCTCCCCCATAATATCGAGCCACTGAATACTGGCGTAAGTTTTTAATACACCTAAATAACTACTTAAAAACACAGCGCTAAAAAACATCGCAATAATAGCGTTTATTAATAATCGGTGGCTGATAAAGGGGTTAAATCGCATGTGCGGTATCTCGTTTATAAATGAGTTTTAAAGTTAGTTCATACAAGTTTTTGTTAGCAGGGTGATATTAGCTCAGCTATATGACAACGAGATGATACCTACTTTAAAAACAGCCCTGCACGGTACATAACACCTGACTTTACGAGGAGTGATAAAAGCTCAATACACTCTATATATTGCTCAAACACCTCTAAATACATGTATTTAACCTAAACACTGTCACATTTACGTAACCAAATATCTTTAGCTTGCTCGCCATACCAAGAAACAAACCAGCAATAACCAAGAGCAAATACAATGAAAGACTTTAAAATAAAAGCACTGGTAGCCGCATTAGCCTTATGTAATTTGACGGCTTATGCAGAAGATGATGCAAAAGAAACCGCAAAAAAAGATATCGAAGTTTCTGACAAAATTGTTGTATACGGTGAAATTGGCTACAGAAACCGCTCAGACGAACTCGCACCAACCTTGGAGTATTCACAAGAGTACTTTCAACGTTTTGAACCATTGACCGCAGGCGATGCATTAAAACGAGTACCCAGTGTTACATTTTTATCGGATGTGCTTGAATCGGATGGTGCACGTATGCGAGGGTTAAGCCCTGCTTATACAAAGGTGCTTATAAACGGTGAAGAAGTACCTGGCGCTGGTGCCGATCGTTCATTTTTTGTTGACCGAATTCCGGCTGAGTTAATTGAACGCGTTGAAATAATTCGCTCATCAAGTGCTAACCGCTCAGCCGATGCTATTGCGGGCACATTAAATATTGTATTGCGCGATGGTTACAGTTTAGATGGCGGTTACTTGCGTGCTGGTGGCTTGCTTTATGACGATGGTGAATTTAAAGAAAGCTTAGCTGCAGTGTACGGTACTGAATTGGCTGGTGGGCGCTTATTACTTGGTGCAAATTTACAAGGCAGATATAACCCAAAACAAAAAAATAGTTTGCGCTACGGCGATAGCCCTGAAAACAATATAAACTTTCAAACAGAAGAATTTGATAACCGCGAAGACCAATCTGACACTCGCGATGGCGACGACACGTCACTTAACTCCAGCTACGAAATTGTTTTTGACGACGATAGTCAGTTTAATATTAGCGCTATGTGGGTTGATACAGAGCGTACTGAGGATGAACGTTCATTTGAATACAACGACCCAACTGCAACCAATAACGATATTGTAAATGGCGGTAACTTAGAAACAGATAATGCGAATGTTAAATATATTGACCAAACTAATTACAACATCAATACCGCTTATGAATTTCCACTACTAAGTGGCACAAGTAAGTTTAAATTTGGCTTTGCTCGGTTTGAAGAGTCTGTTTATGAGGAAGAAGTCGAATTAGATACCTCAGAGCTGCCGATGGTATTTGAAGAAGAGCAAACTAAAAGTGAAATAGATGATAAAGAATGGACTCTACAGTGGCAACACAGCCAACCTTGGGGTGACAGCAAAGAAATTCAGTTTGGTGCATTTTTACAAAATAAAAAACGCGACAGTGAAATTTTAGAATCGCAAAACGAATTAGAACTTGCACTTACCAGTTGGGAGCAATACGCAGCAACACCTTTAACGCTTGCTACATTTAATAGCGAGTACGAAGCGGTTACTGGTGGTGTAAATACTTTAGAAGAAGATCGCTTTGACTTATTTGCCCTTGTTAAGCACAAAGATGATTTATTTGCTTGGGAGCTGGGCGTTCGCTGGGAGTCTACCGATTCTAAAATTAATGATAAAACAATTGGCGTGAGCGAAAATAATAGTTACGACTTTATCCTCCCCTCGGCACACTTTCGTTATAACGTTAGCGAAAATGGGCGTATAAGTGCATCGATTGCGCGTAGTTTACGCCGCCCTGAGTTTGATTTTTTAACGCCGGCACTTATCGAAAAAGAGCTTGGCGATAACGACCAACTAGGGAACCCTGAATTAAAACCAGAATCAGCTTGGGGTATGGACTTAGGCTACGAGTATCGCTTAGGAAAAAGTGGCGTTGTAGGTATTAATTTATTTTATCGCAAAGTAAATGACCTAATAGAAATAGCAAATACAGGACAAGAAGGCTCTGAGGGCGAAGGTACATTTGTACTGCAACCACGCAACACCGGCGATGGTAATGTTAAAGGAGTTGAGCTTGATTTATCTACTCCACTTGGCGCATTTAGCATGCCTAATACGGGTGTATTTTTAAACTACTCATGGCTTGATAGTGAAGTAACCGATTTTTTTGGGTCTCGAAAATTTAACGATCAATCAGACTACGTTTATAACGTTGGGTTTATTCAAGACTTACCCGAACTCAAAGCTGCATTTGGCGCAACTTACCGCAAGCAAGGTGATGCCTATGGACGTATTGTAGGTGAAGAAATAACTACATCTTACAGTGCCGACTTTGAAGTGTTTATAGAGAAGCGTTGGGAAGATGTAACGCTACGCTTGGTGGGTTCAAACCTACTTGATGCAAGTAAAGACGAAACCTTTAATAAATTTGATACCGTTGAAGATCAATTTAGTAGAAGCTTTGATGAGTACGAAATTGAATCTGAAGAAGCCGGACCGGTTTATCAACTTATGCTGCGTTACGCGTTTTAAATAAGTTTATGAGGTAGTGCTAATCACTTTATTTAGCGCTGCCAAACATGAGAGAACTATAATGATAAAAAAAACATTACTGCTAATAACACTTGGCTTATGCAGTATACAAAGCGTATTGGCAAACGTAACGTACACCGATGTATTATACGAGCAACAAAAAATTGCCAACTTGACGGTGCTGCCTAAGAGCTTAAATTTTACGGTTATTGGTGATTGGGGTCATAACGGGCACTTTTATCAAAAAGACGTAGCACACCAGTTAGAAATAGCGATGTTTCAAACGGATGGTGATTTTACTATTTCAACGGGCGATAACTTTTATCCCAATGGGGTAGCAAGTGTTAACGACCCGCTTTGGCAAAGTGCCTATGAAGATATTTACCATGGTCCACATACATTCGAGCCTTGGTATGTAGTACTGGGTAATCATGATTATTTAGGTAATGCGCAAGCACAACTTGATTACAGTAAAAAAAGTCAGCGCTGGAATTTACCTGCACGCTATTACAGCAAAACCTTTACTTTAAAAGGTGGCGAGCAGATATTAATGGTGTTTTTAGACACTAATACTTTAAACCCTGAATACAAAACACGCGAAAAATACAAAGCAACTCAAGGGCAAAACAGCCAAGCGCAATTAACATGGTTAAATAGCCAACTCTCAAATAGCCAAGCTCGATGGAAAATAGTGGTTGGTCATCACCCACTTTATAGCAGTGGAAAACGTTATGGACTTACTGAAGGTTTACGTAATTTACTCGAGCCCATATTTGAGCAAAATGGTGTGCAAGCATACATAGCAGGACACGAACATGACCTGCAACATAACCAAATAGATGGCAGTAAA
The DNA here is from genome assembly GCF_030408135.1 of Pseudoalteromonas sp. APC 3691. Classification (NCBI taxonomy): domain Bacteria; kingdom Pseudomonadati; phylum Pseudomonadota; class Gammaproteobacteria; order Alteromonadales; family Pseudoalteromonadaceae; genus Pseudoalteromonas; species Pseudoalteromonas sp. APC 3691. The sequence goes on from NZ_JASDCB010000019.1 coordinate 29,068, forward strand.
CTCGACCACTTTGTATCTGGTGGTGGTAGCGAAGCGCGTTACGTAAAACAACGTGAATTTACGCGTTTTGCAGAAGCTACTCCAGGATTTTTGAGCTTTTCGATTAACAATGAAGCACTAAAAGCAACGGCTATTAACTATAAAGGCGAAGTGCGTTACAGCACTCAAAAGCGCTTTGACCAATAAAAGGTTACAACATGAAATTTAAATTAAAAACATCTCTTAGCTTAATTGTAAGTAGCTTAGTGCTTAGCACATTAAGTGCATGTAGCAATAGTAACGTGGCTACAAATACGGCAGTAAAAAACACACCTGATAAAGTAGTCATTAATAGTACTAAATTTGGTCCAACAGATAACATGCAAGGCTCACAAGCGGCATGGTTAAATAATAACAATTGGTTGCTAGCAAGCGAAAGCAAAGGCTTAGTGTTAGTTGAAAGTGAAACGCAACAAAGCCGCATTATAAAAAAAGGTAACTTTGAAGCGCTTGCTGTCACTAAGCTAACAGCACACTCATTTTTGGTTGCAACTATTGATAACAATCAAGATAACGTTGTTATATTTAAGCTTGAGCACACTCAAAGTGGCTGGAATACAATTGAACTAACCCGCATTAACCCACCACAAGCACAACCCGATACGGTGTGTTTATTTGCTAATAAAGCGAGTGAATCAATATCGGCATTTGTACCTGATGTACGCGGGCTAATTACCGAAACTATTATTTTTGATACAGCGAATAATAAAGCGGTTAACGTAAATGTACGTGAATTTTCTGGCGTTAGTGAGGCGTCGGGTTGTGCTGTAAGTACAACAACAAATACCTTATATGTAAGTGAAAGCGAAGTAGGCATTTGGGCAATAAACGCGAACGCTGAATCGCAAGCAGATAAAAAACCGATTGCTTTAGTCGCCCCCTTTGGAAAGTTACACAGTGAACTAGGAGCTATTTCAGCTTCGCAAGATGGTATTATCTGGTTTACTAGTACCAAAAACAATACTGTGTATGCTTATGATCCAATTAGTAAAATGCTTAATAACTGGATGTTAAATGGTGACTTGAGCTTGGAATCGGTAGCGGTAAATTACACAAGTAACAACGCGGCAACGGCAGTGCTGTATAACGACGAAACAGGCGCTTATATTAAAAGTACATTACCTGTAACACCTATCAAAAAACCATTAAAAACCAACACTCAATCAATCACTCAAATAAAGGCAAGTGCACAAACGGCCCCCGTTCAAGCATTTGGTGATGCAGCAGACGATCCGGCAATTTGGGTTAACCCTAAAGATGCAGCAAACAGCTTAATTTTAGGCACCGATAAACGCCGTGGACTAATGGTATACAGCCTAAATGGCAAGCTTGAACAGTCACTTGAAGTTGGTCGTTTAAATAACGTAGACCTGCGACAAAATAGCACGATTAAAAACAGTACCAATACATTAATAACTGCTAGTAACCGAACGCTTAACGGTATTAGTCTATTTACAGTACAAGCTAATAATAGTGTGAAGTACATTGCTGATATTCCTACCAATCTTGATGAAATTTATGGCTTATGTATGTACTCGTCAAATACGGGGAACTATGTATTTGTAAATGATAAATCGGGGCTGTATCAGCAATATAAAATCAGTGAGGATAACGAAAAAATAACAGGCAAACTTGTTCGCGAGTTTAACCTACCAAGCCAACCAGAAGGCTGTAGTGCAGATGATGAACTGGGACAATTATTTGTAGGCGAAGAAGATGCCGGTATTTGGTTTATAGGTGCAGAGCCAACGGCAGGCAGTACACCGGTTATGCTGCAAGGTATAAATGAGCAACTTGTTGATGATGTTGAAGGTATGGAAATTTACCACAGCGACAAAACACGTTATTTAGTTGTTTCGAGCCAAGGTGATAACAGCTACGTACTGTATAAAATAAATAATGATACTGCGGGCATTAAAACACCTAGCTTAGAGTTTACGGGTAAGTTTAATGTAATAAGTGATTTGGTTAATGGTATTGATGGCTCATCAGAAACCGACGGGTTAACAGTAACATCTAAGTCCCTACCGGGTTATCCTGAAGGTATTTTAGTTGTACAAGATGGTTATAATCGTATGCCACAGCAACCTCAAAACTTTAAAATAATAGATTGGCGAGAAGTAAAAAAAGCAATTAAATAGTGCTTATTTTAATGTCGCTTTAAGATTACCTGAAATTGTATAAAAGGCTCATTTGAGCCTTTTATACAATGCTTGGCATTTAAGTATTAAGTGTAATTAACTCAATGTAATATATATTTTATACTACAATTTAAGCTCATAAATTAATTGAGATTATAATGCGCCTACTACTTACTTTATTACTAGTTACTTTAAGTGGCTTTGCCGCAGCTGAAGAAGAAAAAGCAGAACTTCCACCGGTAGACCCCGCTTACAATGCTGAGCATCCTATGGCTTTGGTTAATCAAGGCTCATCTATAATTGCGATTAACTTACCTAGTTATAATTCTCCAGATGATGTGCAAGTTGTTTATAAAATAGGAAACCCCGATGTCGCACTCTTAAACTTTGTTAGAAATGCTGAACTAATCACGGTTAAGCCACAAGCGTTTAATATTCAACATTTAATGCGTGGTGAAGAAATTACGATTATTGCCGACATTTACGAGGGTGATTATCAACAAGGTGGTAGTTTAATTTACTCAAAAAAAGAGCTTGAACTGAGTAAGCAACTGTATGCCAGAGATCTAAAAGATTTAAGTGAATCATCGCAATGGCAAGACTACGACATGATTAATCTGGGCGGGAGTGAGCGTATTTATATTCATAAAATTCAACAAGCGCCGAGCTATAACCATCTTATTTTTGTTGATTTAGTTAATGCATGTATGCAAAAGCTTCGTACCTCAAAACGTGTCCCAGCTGAAAATGAGCTTACCTATAAGTTTATTAACTGCGGCACCCTTAAACCACTTTATTACAATGCTGATGATTTTAAAAAATAAAATAGCGATTATACGAATGCTAAATCATTTCAATATTCAGGCATAAAAAAAGGCTCTTTCGAGCCTTTGGATTAACTTTGGAATAGTTAAAAATTTTTAAATTAGGTAAGCGTTAATAGCTGTGGAGCAACGCTATGGTAGTCAACAGCCATAGCAATGCTTAACGCTGTAATATTAATGATTGAAAATGCGAACACTTTACGTGCCCAGCTACTCATATCAATATTACGACGATAACCACGCAATGCCATTAGCAACCACCAAAAGCTGGTAATACACGCCACAGCCATAAAAGCAGCTCCTGTGTAGCCAGTAATTGGCAGTAACATCACAACTAGGGCATATACAGCAATGTAAAGTACGATATGGCGTTTTGCTTTGTCGATACCTTGCGCTACTGGTAATACAGGAATACCTGCAGCTTGATAATCTTTAAAGCGAAAAATAGCAATAGCGTAAGAGTGCGGCATTTGCCACAAGCTAAACATGACTAGCAGTATTAATGCGCCCATATCGAACTGCCCTGTTACGGCGCAGTAACCTACTACTGGCGGTACAGCGCCAGAAAGGCTGCCTACAAAAGTGCCATATACTGAGTTGCGTTTCATGTAGAGGGTATAAACCCCTACATAAATTACGTAGCCAAAGGCTGCAAAAAATACCGCGGCTTGAGTGGTGTAGGCGATAAGTAAACCAAAGCCCACAACACCCAATAAAATACCGTGACTAAGTGCAGCAAAGGCCGACATTTCGCCCGTTACTGTAACCCGCGTACGAGTACGCGCCATGGCCACATCTATGTCTCTATCTATAACATTATTGATAGCGCAACCTGATGCAACCACTAGCGACAAACCAATTAATGTGGCAATCATTAACCATGGGTCTATATCACCGCGCGAAGCAAGTAAAAACCCGCCCGCTACGCTGATCAAATTGCCCATAATAATACCCGGCTTTGTCACTGATAAATAACGACGAAACATCTTCAACTCCTAGTACATCATCATTGCGTTAGATTCATAAATGATCCAAACAGATAACCCAACAACCATTACGATGATCAGAGCACTGAATAGGAATGTGAAAGTACTTGCACGGCCATCTTCGGTGGTAAAATTAAGGTGTAAAAAGTATTTTAAATGCACCCAAATTTGTACGATTGCTAAAGTAACAATGCTCCAAAGCGTTGTTGCTTTTGAAAAGTCACCTTCCATTACCATGTAAAACGGTATAGCAGTTAAAATTACCGATAGCACAAAGCCAATTAAGTAAGTTTTAACACTGCCATGAGATTCATCATGATGATCACTTTGCGTTTGCTTTAACGCATGCGTTTCGCTGTGGCTCATTACATTGCTCCCATTAAATAAACAACGGTAAATACACAAATCCAAACAATGTCTAAGAAGTGCCAAAATAGGCTTAAGCAGCTTAAACGCGTTACGGTTGCTTTACCTAAGCCGCGTTTAGCAACTTCAATCATCATTATGGTCATCCAAATTAGACCCGCAGTTACATGTAAACCATGTAGGCCAACTAATGAGAAAAATGATGTCAAAAAAGCACTTTGTTGTGGGCCATTGCCATGCACAATTAGGTGATGAAATTCGTATACTTCCATACCAATAAACACAGCACCTAAACAAAACGTAACAAATAACCAAGTCAGTGTTAGTGCCTTTTTTTGCCCTTGAGCGGCAATCATGGCAAAACCAAAGGTAATACTACTAATAAGTAGTGCAGCAGTTTCTACTGCTACAAAGTCGAGCTCAAAAATATCTTTACCCGATACACCGCCGGCAGTGTTCATAAACAGCACTGCGTAGGTGGCAAAAAACGAGGCAAATAATAGGCAATCGGTCATTAGGTATAACCAAAAGCCAAATATCGTGTCACCCGAAGTATCGTGATGATCATGCGCGTGGGCATGATCATCATGTGATACAGAGTCTAAATTTGCTGATTCTAAATTTGCAGAAAGTGTACTCACGCTTTTAGCTCCTTAATGCCACTTGAATTATATGCAGCTTCAGTGCGTGCAATTTCATCAGGTTGTATATAGTAATCTACATCGCTGGTGTAACAACGTTTGATAAAAATGGCAATTCCGCCTACTAGCCCAACAACAGCTAACCACCAAATATGCCAAATCATTGCAAAACAAAATACTGTTAAGCTTGCTGCCATTAACACGCCAGCTGATGTGTTTTTAGGCATATGAATAGGGCTGTAGTTTGCCTTATCTTGATATGCTTGACCTTTTTCTTTCATATCGGTCCATGCATCAATATCATCAATATGTGGAATTGTTGCAAAGTTATAAATTTGCGGAGGTGAACTTGTAGCCCACTCAAGTGTGTGGCCGTTCCACGGATCGCCTGTTGTATCGTCAAGCGCTTCACGGTCTCTAAAGCTCACATATAATTGAATTACCTGGCTGATAATACCAAACATAATAATTACAGCACCGCCTGCGGCAATGTATAACCATATGTTCCAATCTGGGTTGTTAGTGTGGTTTAAGCGACGTGTCATACCTAAGAAACCAAGTACGTACAGCGGCATAAATGCTACGAAGAAACCAATAATCCAACACCAAAATGATGCTTTGCCCCATTTTTCATTAAGTTTAAAGCCCATTGCTTTAGGGAACCAAAATACAAAACCGGCCAGGTAACCAAACACAGCACCACCAATAATTGTGTTATGAAAATGTGCAATTAAGAATAAGCTGTTATGCAGTACATAATCGGCGCCAGGAATAGCAAGTAATACACCGGTCATACCGCCTACGGTAAAGGTAACCATAAAGCCAAGTGTCCAAAGTACCGGTACGCTAATACGTAAACGACCTCGGTAAATGGTAAATAACCAGTTAAATAACTTAACCCCAGTTGGTACGGCAATAACCATGGTCATTACCCCAAAAAACGCATTAACGTTAGCACTCGAGCCCATCGTAAAGAAGTGATGTAGCCAAACAATAAAGCCTAAAATTGAGATTGCACCGCTGGCGTAAACCATCGACTTGTAACCAAATAAACGTTTACCGGCAAAGGTCGAAATAATTTCAGAAAAAATACCAAACGCTGGTAATACTAATATGTATACCTCAGGATGACCCCATGCCCAAAACAGGTTGATGTACATCATGGCGTTACCGCCCAATTCATTGGTAAAGAAGTGGAAGTCGAGATAACGGTCAAGCGTTAGCATTGCAAGTACAGCAGTTAAAATTGGGAATGATGCTGCAATTAATATGTTTGCCCATGTACATGCCCATGTGAAAATTGGCATTTTCATTAGGGTCATACCTGGTGCACGCATTTTAAACACAGTCGCTAAAAAGTTTACGGCTGTTAGAAGTGTACCGAGCCCGGATATTTGCAAGGCCCAAATATAATAATCAACCCCCACCCCAGGGCTAAAGGTCAGCTCCGAAAGCGGCGGATATGCCACCCAACCTGTTTTTGCAAACTCACCAAACACAAGTGATAAGTTAATTAAAATTGCACCACTGGCTGTAAACCAAAAACTTAAATTATTTAAAAATGGGAAAGCAACATCGCGAGCACCAATTTGAAGTGGTAATACAATGTTCATTAGACCAATCATAAATGGCATTGCCATAAATATGATCATGATTACGCCGTGGGCAGTAAATATTTGGTCGTAGTGTTCTGGTGGTAAATAACCTGGCGCACCACTGGTAGCAAGTGCCAACTGCGCACGCATCATTATTGCATCTGAAAAACCACGAAACAGCATTATTAGTGCTAAAAGAATATACATTACGCCTAAGCGTTTGTGATCAACAGACGTGATCCAGTCGCGCCAAAGCACGCCCCATTTTTTATACTTTGTAATAAGCCCGGCAATAATAAGCCCAGCTATCGCAATAACCGACATCGTGAACACAAGAATTGGCTCATGAAACGGAATTGCGTCGAGTGAAAGATTACCTAATAACGACATTATTATTCCTCGCCTTGGCTGTGAGATGAAGGCATTGAGTGCTCACTCATTTCATGATGCTTTTTACTCATTTGCCCATGTTCGCCCATTGCATGGTGTTTTTTGTTCATATCGCCATGCGCCTGCATATACTTCATAACAATGGTATGAAATAAGCCGTCATCAACTTTTCCGTAATAGGCTACAGGGTTATTTTCACTTGCTTTTGCAAGCTCAACATAATTTGCATGAGTCAGGTTGTTAGCGCTTGAATTCGCTTTCACATCACTCACCCACTTATCAAAACCAGCTTGGGTAGGTGTAGCAATGGCATTAAATTTCATGCCAGTAAAACCTGCGCCGCTGTAATTTGCAGAAAAGCCTTTAAACGTACCTGGCTCATTTGCAATTAAGTGAAGCTTGGTTTCCATCCCAGCCATTGAGTATATTTGACTACCCAATTGCGGAATAAAAAAGGAGTTCATTGTGCTCTCTGAAGTGATTTTATATTCAACAGGTACATTTGCTGGGAACACTAATTCATTAACCGTAGCAATACCTTGCTCAGGATATATAAACAGCCACTTCCAGTTTAATGAAACCACTTCAACAGTAAGATGCTTACCTTTACCTTCAATTGGTTTGTAAGGGTCTAGCTCTTGGGTAGACTGCCAGGTAATAACACCTAAAATGATTACAATAACAATAGGAACAGCCCAAACAACGGCTTCAATTTTATTTGAATGAGCCCATTTTGGAGCATAAATTTCTTGGTTTTGAGTGTCTCTATATTTCCAAGCGAAATACAAAGTCATCACAATAACGGGAACGACTACAAGCAACATAAGCACGGTTGCGATGATGATTAAATTTTTCTCATCAATGCCTATCTGCCCTTTTGGATCGAGTATCCCGCCTTTACAGCCTGACAACGCCAGCACTGTACTAGCTAAAGCAATATTACAAAGGTTACGAATTAACAAGGGAGTATCCTACAAACCTAGAGTTTCAATTTGCTGCTTAAAATAAAAACCAAAGCAACGATTTTTCAATAAAAACCCAAGTTAACTAGAATTAAATTATAAAAATAAGGGGGCTATTCAAAACCTAAAGCTCATGCCATTAATGACCTAGCAACAAACCCAGCTTTCTAAACGCATTTATATAACGTAATAAAAGTTAACTTGGGTGAGTGGTGGTTGGCTGAAATGTGTTTAAAAAACACGGAGCTACTTTGTTTTAGCTAACCTTAATTATTTACAGCAAGAACAAATAATTAAAACCAGCAACAAGATGCAGCGTTACAGGCAACCTGTAAAGCTAGGTGGAGCACGACAACCGTGTGAAGAGATCACAGGCTGAAGAACTTTAGCCTCGCTAAAAGCAAAGGCTGCTTTACGGAGGATTATGCCAGCACGACGCGCTGGACAAATATGGAACAATAACCAACAAAGGCCAATAAGTAACTGACTTGATATGATCGGATGAGCTAAAAATTGCGCAAGATTAAGTAACAGTGGCTCTACAATAAACCCATCACTTAATAGCGCTTCAAGCTTGAAGGCATCCTCTAATGCACCGCTTAGCAACATTACAGTATTAAACACTAATAAAGTTATAGCTACACACACGCCCTTGCCTGCTTTATTCAAGCGCTCACACGTCTGCGGCTCGCCAGAGGCAAGTTCCGTAGCTGTATGATGCAAAGAAAGTGTGTTCAAAGACATTAACCTACTAAAATGACTATAACAAAATTAGAGTAATACAGTTCGCAATGGAAAAATTTAAAAAACATTGCTGTTGTAAGCCCTAAAACCAGGTGCTAAATACAATCAAATCCAGCTAGCACATATTTATCTAGCGAAAATTGATCCGTATCAACCAAACTTTCAAAACTTACTGAAAGTTCGAACTTGAGTATAACAAAGAGAATTTTCTGTTCAACTAAAAATCAATTAATTTGAGTTAAGCTTTCGAAGCTATTTTGTTAATAAAAAATAACACGATAAAAAACATTCGGTTAGTTCAAATAAAAAACGATTTAAAGAGAAATATTTAATAGGATTATAGGTTTTTAGGAGGGAGTAATAATTGTGTCGCACAAATAAAAACAGCCCAAATTCAGTCACCACCGAACTTGAGCCGCCTTTTACACTGACAACATCTTCACACACAATATAAAGATTTTTGGTTTACACTGCATGGCAATTGTAGGGAATAAAAACAACTCAAACTCGTTCTTTATGGAAGTGAATCCACCGAATTTGAGTTGCCTTTCACACTGACAACATCTTCACACACAATATAAAGATTCTTGGTTTACATTACGTGGCAATTGAAAGTAAATAAAAACAACCCAAATTCAGTCACCACCGAACTTGAGTTGCCTTTCACACTGACAACATCTTCACACACAATATAAAGATTCTTGGTTTACACTGCGTGGCAATTGTAGGGAATAAAAACAACTCAAACTCGTTCTTTATGGAAGTGAATCCACCGAACTTGAGTTGCCTTTCACACTGACAACATCTTCACACACAATATAAAGATTCTTTTAAGCGAGGCTAACTTATGCCTCAAGCTTATGACGAGAGCCTTGCTCTTTGTCTATGGTTAAACTTTAGAGTGTTAGCTCCAATTTGACAAACGAGAAAAATAAACCTAATAGGTGAAAAAAACTAAACTATATACCTTTGTCTAATACATTTAGATTGGATTGCTTTGGAAGCTATGATGCGAAGGCGTTTTACAGGCACAAAAAAAGCGCTATAAAGCGCTTTTTAATATTTAAGACAGGCTTAAATAATTTGGTTTTCTTTCCAGGCTTGCTCTTTTGCTAAACGGTTTTTGCGTTTATCACATGGATCATCGCAATCACAGGCTTTATCAATACCAACCGAACCTAAACCACCACAGCTGCTTGCCATAGATTTTTTTTGCACGATCATACCAACGGCCATAGCCGAAACTATCAAAATTAGTAAGCCAAAAGTAAGAAGAAAAAGTGACATTGCTTAGCCCCTATTGATCAGCAATAAATTAAACTCAAATATTTTTGAGCGACTGCTATTATATACCCAAATAACACGGAAATAAACAAGTCAGCACCATACTATAAATAAGACTTAAATGCTGGGCTTGAGTAGGTAATTAAACCCTCTTTTGATTTACCTATTAAATAAACCGGTAAATCATGTTGCTCAGCATAAGCTTGCGCTTTTTGCATCCCCATTACAGTAAGTGCCGTCGCTAAACCATCTGCCGTCATAGCGCTTGGATGAAGCACAGTTACCGACACTAAGTCGTGCTTAATAGGCATACCTGTTGCTGGATCAATTAAGTGGGTATAGATCTCGCCATCCATTTTATAAAAAATACGGTAATCACCCGATGTCGCTATACCACTTGTACCTGGCGATAAAACACGGTGTACCTTACGCTCTCCAGGTTGCGCATCTGGTTGCTCAATCGCGATTTTCCAATCCTGATTATTTGGCTTTTCACCTGCTATACGCAGCTCACCACCAATCTCAACCATGTAATTAGTAATGTCGTGGCTTTCTAATAACTGGGCAACTTTATCAATACCATAGCCCTTAGCTGTTGCCGAAAAAGAAAGCTCCAGTCCATTAACTGTTTTAGCCAGTCCTTGCTCATTTAAGATAAGTTTATCAATGCCTATTTTTTCAACCATACTTGCAAGCTCTTCATCACTTGGGCGATTAGTTGGTTTTTTATCAGGCCCAAAGCCCCATAAATCAATTAAAGGCCCCATTGTTACGTCGAGTGTTTTAGTCGATTCACCCAAGCGAATAGACTCGCTTATAACAGCCCTAAAATCTTCGCTAATTGGCATGACTTGATTTGCAGGTAATCTGTTAAATGTATTTATTTCAGAGTCTTCTATGTAAGTAGACATAGATTGGTTCACATCTTTTAAAACAGCGTCTATTTGCAGCTGTAGTTGTGAAGCCGATAGCTGGGCTTGCTCATCATAATATTTAATATGATAAGTGGTACCCATAGTCTTACCTTCTAAAAAGGTTTCTTTTAACTCTGGCTTTTCACCACACCCAGACAATAATACAGTCAGTGTAATTAGTAAAAAGGCCATTATGCCCTGTGAAGTACTTACTCGATTCATAACAGCTCTACTTAATAGATTGATAAAATTAAAGAATAAAAAAAGCCTCGTAACACAAGTGCTACGAGGCTGGTATTTTAACCAAAACTAAACTGTTTTGGTATTAGTGTTAGCCACCGAAGTCATCTAGTAAGATATTTTCGTCTTCAACACCTAAATCTTTAAGCATAGTAATAACTGCCGCATTCATCATTGGAGGACCACACATGTAGTACTCACAATCTTCAGGCGCTTCGTGATCTTTAAGATAGTTCTCAAATAACACGTTATGAATAAAGCCAGTATAGCCTTCCCAGTTATCTTCAGGCTGTGGATCTGAAAGTGCTGTATGCCATACGAAGTTAGGATTTTCAGCGGCTAGGCCGTCAAAATCTTCTACGTAGAACATTTCACGCTCAGAACGTGCACCATACCAAAAACTCATCTTACGTTTAGAGTTCAAACGTTTAAGTTGGTCAAAGATATGAGAACGCATTGGCGCCATACCAGCACCACCACCAACAAATACCATTTCTGCGTCAGTGTCTTTAGCAAAGAACTCACCAAATGGGCCCGAAATAGTTACCTTGTCGCCTTCTTTAAGTGACCAAATGTACGAAGACATTTTACCACATGGCAAGCTAAGGTTTCTTGGAGGTGGAGCAGCAATACGCACGTTAAGCATAATGATGCCTTCTTCTTCTGGGTAGTTAGCCATTGAGTAAGCACGAATTGTTTCTTCGTCTACTTTTGACTCCAGATCGAAGAAACCAAAATGGTTCCAGTCGCCACGATACTCTTCAGGAACATCGAAATCTGCATATTTAACATGGTGAGGTGGAGCTTCGATTTGGATGTAACCACCCGCACGAAACGGCACTGACTCGCCATCTGGAATTTGCAGCTTAAGTTCTTTGATGAACGTTGCTTTGTTATCATTAGAGATAACTTCACAATCCCACTTCTTAACACCGAAAATTGACTCTTCAAGTTCAATTTCCATGTCATTTTTAACATTTACCTGACACGCTAAACGACAGCCTTCACGGGCTTCACCTTTAGATATGTGATCAAGCTCAGTTGGCAGAATATCACCACCACCTTCTTTAATGTGTACACGACACTGACCACAAGAGCCACCGCCACCACAAGCAGATGATACAAATATACCTGACTCAGATAGTGCGCCTAAAAGCTTACTACCTGCTGATGTTTTAATGGCTTTATCTGGGTCGCCATTAATGCCGATGATAATATCGCCACTTGCAACTAACTGAGATTTAGCACCAATGATGACTAAAACCAGTAGTACAACGATAGCGATAAAAACACCAACGCCTAAGAAAATCTGATAATCCATGATTTATCCTCGCTACCTTTACAGTGAAATACCAGAGAATGACATAAAGCCAAGTCCCATTAAACCAACAGTGATGAAGGTAATACCTAAACCACGTAAGCCGTCAGGTACGTCTGAGTATTTCAGTTTCTCACGGATACCTGCAAGTAATGTAATTGCAAGTGCCCAACCAACACCAGCGCCAATACCATAAACAACAGACTCGCCGAAGTTATAGTTACGCTCAACCATGAATGATACCGCACCAAATATTGCACAGTTAACTGTGATAAGTGGTAAGAAGATACCTAACGCGTTGTATAGTGCAGGGAAAAACTTATCTAATGCCATTTCAAGAATTTGCACAAGTGCTGCAATAACACCAATGAAAGTTAAGAAACGTAAAAAGCTAAGATCTGCATCTGGGTAACCTAACCAAGTTAGTGAACCAGGTGCAAGTACCGCATGATAAACCAAGTTGTTTACAGGCACAGAAATACCCAATACAACTATAACCGCTATGCCTAGGCCAATTGATGTAGTTACTTTTTTAGATACCGCTAAAAAAGTACACATGCCTAAGAAGAATGACAACGCTAAGTTCTCAATAAAAACGGCTTTTACAAATAAACTAATATAATGTTCCACTATTTGCCCCTTACGCTTTAGCTTCTACTTGGTCTTTCTTATAAGTACGCAGTACCCATATGAATAAACCAATGATGAAGAATGCACTCGGTGGTAAGATCAATAGACCCATAGGCTGATACCAACCGCCATCTTGTACTAATGGGATAATATCAACACCGAATAGTGAACCCTTACCAAATAGCTCACGAATGAAACCAACAGTAAGTAGTACTACAGAGTAACCTAAGCCGTTACCAATACCGTCAAGGAAAGACATAATTGGTGGCGACTTCATCGCGTATGCTTCAGCACGACCCATTACGATACAGTTAGTAATGATTAGACCAACGAATACAGAAAGCTCTTTTGCAGTAGCATAAGAAAATGCCTGTAATACTTGGTCAACAACGATTACCAATGATGCGATAATGGTCATTTGTACGATGATACGTACAGATGATGGGATCTGGTTACGAATAAGCGAGATAAAAAAGCTCGAAAACGCAGTTACAAGTGTCAATGCAATTGACATAATTAACGCATTTTTTAAGCTAGACGTTACCGCTAGCGCAGAACAAATACCAAGTACTTGTAGTGCGATTGGGTTGTTAGCTAAAACCGGACCAAATAGGACCGCCTTCATTTCTTTAGTATCAGCCATTATTTCAATGCTCCTTTACGTACTTTCGCAAGGAAAGGGCCAAAGCCATTTTCGCCAGTCCAAAAGTCAACTGCATGATCAACACCGTTAGACGTTAATGTAGCACCTGAAAGACCATCGATCTTATGCTCATCATTGCCCGCAGTACCTTTAACAATTTGAATTGGAAGTTCTTTACCTTCCCATGTAGCAGTCCACTGTGGATTTTGGATTTCGCCACCAAGACCTGGGGTTTCATTATGCTTGTAAAAGATAATGCCCTTAACTGTTTCACCATCGCTTTCAAGCGAGATAAAACCGTACATTAAGCCCCATAAGCCGTAGCCTTGGATAGGAAGAATGATTGCATCAACTGAGCCATCTTCTTTTTTAGAGATATACACCGGTGACTCTTTAGTCACACGTTGAATACCAGCAATATCTTTAACGCCTTTCTCTTGAAGAGAAACACTTAGCGCTGCATCATATTTGCTTTTTTCAAAGTCAAAGATTGTTGGGTCTGTATCTACAAACTCACCTGTAGTCATGTTTACAACGCGCGCTTCGATTTTTGCATCAAATGTTTCAAGAACATTTTCAACTTTGTCGATGCCCGCAGCAGCTAAGATATTGCTTTGAATATCTTTGTTTTTATTAGCTTGCTGTAAAGGACGAAGCTGTACAGAAGCAAACGATACAATGATTGCACACACTAAACATAGTGCTACAACAACTGATAACGTTTTGCCGATTGATTCGTTATTACTAGACATTACGTGCCAACCTCCGCTTAATATTAGCCTGCACTACAAAGTGATCGAACAGTGGAGCGAACAAGTTAGCAAATAAGATTGCTAGCATCATGCCTTCTGGGAAAGCAGGATTCACAACACGTATCATAACCACCATAAAGCCAATTAATAGACCATATGCTAATTTACCTTTGTCAGTAAATGCAGCTGATACAGGGTCAGTAGCCATAAAGAACATACCAAACGCAAAGCCACCAAGTACAAAATGCCAATACCAAGGCATTGCAAATACAGGGTTAGTTTCTGAGCCAACAGCATTTAATAAAAATGCAGTTGCTACCATACCTAGGAATACACCTAGTACGATGCGCCAAGAAGCGATACGAACGTAAATTAAGAACAAACCACCTACTAATAATGCAAGTGTAGATGTTTCACCTACAGAACCTTGAATGAAACCATAAAACGCATTCCACCATAATTCCATGTTTGCAAAGTCAAGTGTGCCAGCAAATGCTTGGCCTAGCATAGTTGCACCAGAGAAAGAATCTACTGCTGTCCATACTGTGTCACCTGAGATTTGAGCTGGGTATGCAAAGAATAAAAATGCACGACCGGCTAAAGCAGGGTTTAAGAAGTTACGGCCAGTACCACCAAAGATTTCTTTAGCGATTACTACACCAAACGTAATACCTAACGCAACTTGCCATAAAGGAATAGTTGCTGGCAAAATAAGTGCAAATAAAACTGAAGTAACGAAGAAACCTTCGTTAATTTCATGCTTACGCACAGAAGCAAATATTACTTCCCAAAAGCCACCCACTGCAAACGTTACCGCGTAGATAGGTAGGAAGAAACATGCTCCATAGAACATCTTAGCGCCCCAGCCTGCATCAGCGGTTAATTCACCACCGAATAACTGGAACAAACCAACTTGCCACGTGTTTGCTAGTTCAAAACCTTGTGCTAAAGCACCTGCGGCCTGATGACCGATATTGAACATACCAAAAAACATAGCTGGGAACGTCGCCATCCACACTAAAATCATCATGCGTTTTAGGTCGATATTATCGCGTACGTGTGTCGCGCCTTTATTTACGTAGCCTGGTGTATAAAAAATAGTTGCAGCTGCTTCATACAGTGCATAAAACTTCTCATATTTACCACCGGCTTCAAAATTCGGCTCGATATCTTCTAGATATTTTTTTAAACCCATCTCTCTAGCCTTCCTTCTCGATCGTAGTTAAGCAATCGCGTAGGATAGAACCATACTCGTATTTGCCTGGACAAACGAAGGTACATAACGCTAAATCTTCTTCATCAAGTTCAAGCGCGCCCAATGAAATTGCACTGTCTAAATCACGTGCAATTAAGTCACGTAATAATAGAGTAGGCAAAATATCTAACGGCATTACGCGCTCGTAGCTACCAATTGGTACCATGGCACGTTTTGAACCACCTGTTGACGTTGTCATTTTAAATAAACGACTTGGTGCAAGGTGAGAAAGGAACGTACGCGTTACAGAGAATTTATCACTACCTGGTGCAATCCAGCCAAACAATTCTTTTTCGCGACCTTCAAGTAAAACAGATACTTGAACGTGGTAACGACCTAAGAATGCATGAACACCGTTTGAAATAGAACCCGATAGAACAGAACCAGAAATAACGCGGTTATCTCCGTCTTCTAACTCACCAGCCACTAAATCATCCAATGAAGCACCTAATTGTGTTTTCACTAAACGTGGGTTTTTAACGCGAGGACCTGCAAGCGAAATAACACGATTTGTGTAAATTTCACCAGTAAGGAATAAGTGACCATACGCAATAACGTCTTGGTAACCAATATGCCAAACTTGTTTGCTAACAGAAACTGCATCAAGATGGTGGATATGAGTGCCAACGAGGCCAGCCGGATGCACACCACCAAACTCATGTACTTCTACTTGAGCTATAGATGAGCTAGGAACTTGGCTGCCTGCTTTTTTACACACAAATACTTTGCCATCGGTCAAACGCGAAACAACTGCAAGACCCGCTTCAAATGCTTGCGCATTTTCTGCAATAATTACTGCAGGATCTGCAGCTAATGGGTTTGTGTCGATTGCGGTCACAAAAATAGAACTAGGATTTGCATCCACAGCCGCTACTTTGCTGAATGGGCGAACACGAAGTGCTGTCCATTGACCAGACTGGATAAGTACTTCTTTGGCTTTTTCGCGCTCTAAGCTCGGAAGCTCGTCTGCTTTGAAAGAGTCAAAGGTGATTTGCTCACTGCCTGCTACTTCAATAACAACAGATTGCAGCACACGTTTAGCACCACGATTTATTTCTTTTACTGTACCAGAAGCTGGAGCAGTAAATAGGACGCCTGGGTTCTTTTTATCTTCAAAAAGTACCTGGCCTTTTTTGACTTGGTCATCCACACGAACATGCATGGTTGGACGCATACCGATAAACTCTTCGCCAAGCACAGCTACACGTTTGACAGCAGAACCGTCATGTATAACTTGCTGTGGCGCGCCCTCTAAGGGTAAATCCAGACCTTTTTTTATATTGATCATACGCACTTGCATTACATTAAAGGAAAGAAACTGAAAAATCGTATCAACCACGTCGCCATTTGAGTTATTCCAAGTTATATCAAGGTACAAAAGAGCAGCTTACTAGAAATATCAAACAAGCAACGTAGTAAAACTCATCACATATTGTCGAGATTTTAACATCATTTTAGATGACTATGCGAGTGTATTTATGAAAATTATACGACAGAAACACTTATTTAGTTTTGTTAAGTGATTTAAATAAAAATCAAGGTAGACCAAAGTGGTAGCCTAAGCAATTATCGTTCCTGATTTCATCGCAAATTAAACAAATCGCATAATACAAAAAAAGCCGCTATTGCGGCTTTTATATCTAAATTCTGTTAGTCAATCATATTAGCAATTGGCTTAACTGAATCTATGTCTTGATCGTAGTCAACACCGTCTATACCAAAACCAAATAAGCGTAAAAACTCATTATGGTAACCAACATAGTCTGTTAGCTCATCAATGCTGCTTGTATCAACACTATCCCATACAGCTTGAACGCGTGCTTGCACATCGTCTTCTAGCTCTTTATAGTTTTGGAATAAATGCCCACCGTCATCAAAGCGAGGCGATTCACCATATAGGTTTTCACTAAATAATGCGTGAATTTGCTCAATGGTGCCTTCATATGTGCCATCTGCTTTCATAACTTTAAATAAAGCAGAAATATATAACGGCATTATAGGAATAGCAGAACTTGCTTGTGTCACTACTGCATTAAGTGATGAAACATACGCCTCACCATTTAAATCTTTTGTTGATTCTTTAATAGCAGCCGTTGCACGGTCTAAATCTTCTTTAGCTTTACCAATAGTAGCGTGTCCGTATATTGGCCATGTTAGCTCTTTACCAATATAAGTATACGCTGTAGTTTTAAAGTTATCGGCAAGTACACCGGCTTCTTTTAATGCATCAATCCACATTTCCCAATCTTCACCACCCATTACTTTAATAGTGTTGTCGATATCGTCTTGATTTGCAGCTTCAACCGTAATTTCATCAATTTCACGCTTTGATGTATTTAAGTTTTTAGTGGTTACTGCATTACCTATTGGCTTAAGTGTAGATGAGAACACTTCACCTGTATTTGGATCAGTACGACGAGGAGACGCTAGGCTGTAAATAATACAATCTACTTTACCCAAATCTGCTTTAATAGTGTCGATTGCTTTTTGCTTGATTTCGTTAGAAAACGCATCGCCATTAATATTTTTAGACCAAAGACCCGCTTCGTCTGCAGCTTCTTGAAAAGCAGCGGTATTGTACCAACCAGCAGAGCCTGTTTTACGATCTGTACCTTCTTTTTCAAAGAAAATACCTAATGTTTTAGCACCACCACCAAACGCAGCAGTAATGCGCGATGCCAAGCCGTAGCCTGTTGATGCGCCAATAACTAATACATTTTTTGGTGCACTTTTTAATGCGCCTTGTTGTTTTACATAGTTAATTTGTTCTTGAACATGCTCTGCACAACCAGCTGGGTGTGCGTTTGTGCAGATAAATCCACGAATTTTAGGCTTAATGACCATTGATCATCCTATATCTTTTACAATAAAAATTAGCGCTAGTTTAAAGGCTAATACTAAAAACACTGATCTGATCAGTTAAACACTCATCAAATACTCTAAAACATTACTTAGCTAACTTTAGAGCCACCCATACAATTGGGTGAATCAGGCGCTTCGCCACCCTGCTCTGCATACTCATCGGGTGTATATGTATGAATAGCGAGTGCATGAATATGATTTGCTAACTCATCTTTCAAAATTTCATTAATTTCGCGATGACGTTGTAATAAACGCTTACCCGCAAAATCTTCGCTAACCACTACTACTTTAAAGTGTGATTCAGTGCCAGCACTGTGCATATGGCTTTCGTTAATCACGTTTAAATGTTTACACGCAATGGCGTTGCTTATTTTTTCTTGGATCTGTTGCTGCATTGACATAAAAAGACCGTTTTAATTAGCTAATTTATACACTTACTATAACAATTTAAAGCAGCGATTGGCTAACTAAATTACTTTGCTTAATGTGCTTTATAAATCGGTAAGTTAAACTTATTCGCGGATGCCCAAGCGTGGTTTGCTTAGGTATTGCATGTTGATAATCTCGTTGGCTGTGATCGTTCATAATCAAACAACTACCGCTTTGTAACTTTAAGTCGGTTACTTTATTGCTCGCCTTGTGCTTTAACTTTAAAACCCGATCAGCTCCTAAAGAGATACATACAATTGTTGGTTTATCACCAAGCTCTATTTCATCATCACTGTGCCATCCCATCGTATCATTACCATCTCGGTAATAATTAACGAGCAATGAGTTTAGAGGCTGGTTTAAATGTGCTTCTAAACGCTTTCGCATATTGAGTAACAATTCATCCCATGGTTCTACTATTTGCTTACTACTTGAATAGCCGTATTCAATATTTAGATCACTCATGAAACATTGCAGTCGTGGAATAGGCCCCGTTTTGCCATAAACGGTTACATCGGGTTGCTGCCAACGTAGGTTTTTTTGCAAATAATAAAATAGATCGAGGCTTTTTTGTGCACTAAGTGCCCTACTTTGATAAGAAAAGCCATTTGGTAACTGTTGGGGGTTGGCGTTTTGCCGTTGCATGTTAGAATTTACCTACATTAGATTACTGATCAACGAACCATTATGACGACGCAAGCCCAGCTAGGCGATAAAACCTTTACTCTTGAACGCTTTCCATTGGATCAAAAAAACCGCAGCTTACAAGCGTGGGATTCGGCAGATGAGTACCTTATCAATTATGTTAACGAACATCACCCAGATTGTCGCTCATTGCTTATTTTAAACGATAGCTTTGGTGCACTTGCTTGTTATTTTAATAAGTTAACGGTTTGTTCAGTTAATGATTCTTATATTAGCCACCAAGCTGCGGCTTATAACTTACAAGAAAACAAGCTGCCTACAGCAGAGTTTACGCAAGTAGATAGTTTGTCGGCATTACCAGAGGATGTTGATTTAGTACTTATTAAAATCCCTCGTAATGTGGGTTTTTTACAGTTCCAATTAAGTGAACTTAGTGAAGTACTTGCACCTGGTACGCCAGTAATTGCCGCAGGTAAAACAAAAGAAATTCATAATTCAACAATAAAATCATTTGAGCAATTTATTGGTGAAACAACAACAAGCCTAGCAGTTAAAAAATCACGTCTAATATTAAGCAATGCTAAAGGCGGATATAAAGCAGCAGACTTCCCTACAACATGGGAACTTGAAGGTACTGAGTTTAATATAACAAATCATGCAAATGTGTTTTCGCGTGATTCGTTGGATATTGGTGCGCGCTTCTTTTTTAACTACTTACCAGAAACACCAAAAGCTAAAAGCATTATTGATTTAGGCTGTGGTAACGGAGTTGTTGGATTAATGACGCTTGCTCGTTGCCCTAATGCATCAGTTACCTTTGTTGATGAGTCTTACATGGCAGTAGAGTCAGCCCGGTTAAATGTAGAAATTAACCTAGGCGATAAGTTTGATAACTGTGAGTTCATCGAAAACGATTGTTTAACAGGCTTTGAAAGAGACAGTGTGGATATGGTGCTTTGTAATCCTCCATTTCACCAAGCTCAAGCTGTTACCGATCACATTGCTTGGCAAATGTTTAAACAAGCAAAAGATACTTTAAAAGAAGGCGGCGAGCTGCGTATTATTGGTAATCGTCATTTAGATTATCACGATAAATTAAACCGTATGTTCGGAAACTGTAAGTTGTTAGGTTCAAACAAAAAGTTTGTCGTTCTAAGTGCAACTAAAAATAGTGGAATGCTATAAATGAAATTAACAAACATTATAATTGGGTGTTGTGTATTACTAATACTTGGTGGCTGTGCGAATCAGCCTAGCCAAGTAATACTCAATCCTGTTTATAAAAGTGGTCAAATAAGCACTATAAATAGTAGCTTAAGCACCAGTGTAATTGATTTACGTGGCGATTCGTCAACACTTAAACTTATTGAATCAGACAAAACTAAAACCTTTGCAAGCCAAGGCATTACCAGCTCTATTAAAAGTGTGTTAGACAGCGCCCTTAGCCGCAATGGAGCCAGTATTTCTAACTTAGCAACTGTTCGCTTTGAAGTAGATATTCATGCATTGCAAGCGGTGGTAACCGAAAAACTAGTGAGCCATACCAGTGAAGCGCATATAGAGCTTGGTGTAAGAGTTATTCGCGCCTCAAGCAATTTTAGTAAAGTGTATAGAGGCAGTGCGAATTTAGAAGGCCCGTTTAGTCATGAGCAAGCAAAAATAGAAGGTCAGCTCAATAAGTTGACTGAGCAAGTTATTACCCGCATTGTATCTGACCCTGAATTAATAGAATTTTTAGAAGGTTAACTATGAAACGACTTTTTTTAATCTGCTTAGGCCTATTTTTTAGTGTAAGTAGCTTGGCAGCCCAAGAAGGCCGCTTTGTGCAAAAAGACAATATTTTTCCACGCGTCGAAATCGTAACAACGATGGGCAGTATTGTTGTTGAACTGGACCGTTCAAAAGCACCCATTACGGTCAATAACTTTTTAACTTACGTGTCAGATAAGAGCTATCAAGGCAGTGTTTTTCATCGTATTGAGCGCGATGTAGAAAATGATCGCGACTTTGTTATTCAAGGTGGTGGTTACGATAAAGATTACGACGGCTTACACGAAAACGATCCTATTTTTAATGAAAGCGGTAACGGTTTAAAAAACGATATGTATAGCATTGCTATGGCGTATCAGGACCGTGAACCGCACTCGGGAACACGCCAATTCTTTTTTAACATGGATAATAATGATCACTTAAATCCAGGGAAAGATTGGGGTTTTGCAGTATTTGGTAATGTAATGGATGGCTACGATACCCTTGATAAGATCATGGCTGTAGAAACGGGCTTTAATGAAAAGATTGGTTACGATTTTGTTCCTAAAAAACCGGTGATCATCTTAAATATTAAAATGCTTGAACAAGTTCCACTGTAATTTATTTAAGAGCAGCTTAGCTGCTCTGCATCAAAGCCAATGAAGGCCCTATGAGCAAATCTCTCTCTATTAGCGAATATTTTTCTTACTTTAAAGACAAACGCTTAATCCATATTTTTATATTTGGTATGAGTAGCGGTTTTCCGTGGGTATTAATTGGCTCTGTTATGTCGGCTTGGCTAAAGGATGAAGGGCTAAGCCGCAGTATGATTGGCCTATTCGGCATTGTATTTGGCGCTTACAGTATAAATTTTTTATGGTCGCCCTTAATCGATCGTACAAAACTCCCTATTTTATATAAATGGCTAGGCCAACGTCGTAGTTGGATACTATTTTGCCAGAGCTTTATTTTTATTGGCACCTTATTATTAGCAGGGCTTAATTTAAAAGCTAATTTAGCAATTGTTGCTGCAATTTGTTTGTTAATTGCCATTGCTTCTGCTACGCAAGACATTGCTATTGATGCATTCAGAATAGACACACTTAAAGCAAACGAATCTCACAAAGCAACAGCGGCAGCCGCTATGGCAACGTCTGGTTGGTGGACAGGTTATGCGCTTTTAGGTGCAATTCCATTTTATATGGCTGATATCCCCTCGCTCGACTGGCCACAAATTTATTACTTTTTAGCTGCTGTAATGCTGCTGCTAATGAGTGGATCATTGTTTGCAAAAGAACCTGAATCAAATAGAGAAGCGGTACATGCCGAGCTTGAACGTGTGTACCTTGAAAAACTGTCCTCTACAAAACAAACCCCTCTTACAAAAACTGTTGCGTGGCTCGCGGTAACCGTTATTGATCCCTTTAGAGCTTTTTTTACTAAAAATGGCGTTAAAACGGCACTAGCATTACTTGCGTTTATTTTCTTATTTAAAATAGGCGAAGCGTTTTTAGGGCGAATGTCGATTGTTTTTTATAAAGAAATTGGTTTTAGCAATAGCGATATAGCTACATTTTCAAAGGTAGGTACTGCCGTACTTACAATCATATTCACCTTTGTTGGCAGTTTATTTAATCAAAAATATGGCATTGTTAAGGGTTTATTTGTTAGTGGCATTGCGATGGCGGCCTCAAACTTAGCCTTTTCGTGGATTGCTTTAGTTGGCCCTGATTTAAGACTGTATGCCTTTGCTATTGTTATTGATGGGTTTACGCAAGCATGGTCGCTGGTCGCTATGGTGGCCTTTATATCGATGTTATGCGATAGAGCATTTAGTGCAACACACTATGCATTACTGGCGTCATTAGGGAATTTAGGACGAACGTTACTTTCGAGCTACAGTGGTGTAGTAATTGATGATTGGTTAATGGGAAATTGGTCGCTGTTCTTTGTTTTAACAGCCTTGATGGTTATACCTTCGCTGATATTTTTATACCTGATTAGGCATAAATTATATGAGCTTGAGAAAAATTATCATAAAAATATTTAATGCATCCCTGCATTAACATATTGCTTAGCACTATCAAGTGCCCCTTAAAGTGTACTAAGCAATGTTTGAGTTAATCTACTTTTAGCAAACTAAGTGCTTCATGTGGATCAACTTCTAGAGCTGTACAATAACGAACAAACTCAATCACATCTAAACGGCGTTCTTGGTTTTCAATCTTGCC
This sequence comes from Pseudoalteromonas sp. APC 3691, assembly GCF_030408135.1. NCBI lineage: Bacteria > Pseudomonadati > Pseudomonadota > Gammaproteobacteria > Alteromonadales > Pseudoalteromonadaceae > Pseudoalteromonas > Pseudoalteromonas sp. APC 3691. The sequence goes on from NZ_JASDCB010000019.1 coordinate 52,708, forward strand.
GATAAACGAATGAGGCGTTCCCAGCACTTGTGCTAGGCTTCGCATTGTATGACCCTTTTCGTGGCGCTTACTTTTAAGCCACTTTGTTAGCTTTGCATTTTCTTCAGAAGAAACTGTTTTGCCCATCATTTTACATCTCCTACTAGATGATTTGACGTACCTATTAAAGCAGTAGTCTCTATCAATAGCTGTAGGCAAGTAAGCAGTCATACCATATTTTCAATAGCAAGCTATTGCTTAACAAAGCATGTGTTGCTACTCACTCCACCAATATAGCTAAAAAACTACGCTAATAATGTGGTAAAGATTTGTTTTTATTGAGAATGAAATTTTGCCCGTCTCATTCTTGGATACATTATATACTATTAACACTTTGGTTAAATAACTAATTACATACTCGGTACAAATATGAACACGAGTGAATATTTATAAACGCTGAATATTGACCTAAGTACTCAAAAAGTATTAATAAATTAATTTCTAGTTATAAAATATTTAAATGAATTTTTATAACAATTTTGTTCCAATTTATCGTCACATGTTTATGATTAAGCAATAATTAGCACCAAAAAGGCCGAATAATGTTCAGACTTCTTTTTTTATTACCGATTGTGTTGTGCTTGGGTTGGTACTTTTTTTTGCGCCACAACGGCGTACCAATTAAGCAAGGCAAAAAAGGCTTCATATACATTTTAGCGTTTTCTGCTTTTGTACTTGGCTTTTTTGTATTGATAATGCAAATAACCGAATACGCCCCAACCGATTTGTAGGCATTAAAAAAGCCGCAAAAGCGGCTTCATTCTATCTAGCGTTTGGCTGTTAAACGCTAAAGCTTGCACCACAACCACAGGTTGTTGTTGCATTAGGATTAGATACAAAAAAGCGTGCGCCTTCTAATCCTTCAGTGTAATCAACTTCACCGTCAACCAAATATTGAATGCTCATTGGATCAATAACGAGTGTTACACCATTTTTTACAATTTCTAAATCGCCAGGATTCGCTTTTTCATCAAAAGTAAAACCATATTGAAAACCCGAACAACCACCACCTGTTACATAAACACGCAGTTTTAAATCTGGATTTTCTTCTTCGTCGATTAACTGTTTAACGCGAACAGCAGCTGCATCGCTGAACTTAATTGGTAATTCTTCAGACATTTTAAAACCCTCAATATCGCAATGGCGTGATTATCTAATACCCGAGTGTTTTAATCAAGTATAGTAAAACAACTCTTTACTCTAAGTTATACCTATAAATTAGTAAAAAAGTGGCTAAACATTAGCTCACTAAAATAATACTTAAGCAAACTAAAAGCGACCCTTGTAAACTATAAATTCATTAAAAATTTTAGTTATAAAAAATAGGTCTTAATCTTTACTGCAAATTGTTAATATGAGTTACGAAAAATTCAAAATCACAAGGACTTAACTAAACTCTTTTGCTAAAATGCTGCTGAAAAATGCGGCGAGGAAATAATGCATGTGGCTTGAGCAACTCAGGCGTCGACTGGCAAAACCTAAAACATCTGTACAATTATGCTTATTAGGCGTAGTTGCCGGATTAATTGCTGCATTTTTTATTATTTTATTTCGCTTAACTATTTTGTTTTTTCAAAGCTTATTTTTGGAAACACCTGACGACTTTACTACCCTACCCACTCTTGAACGCGTTTTAATGCCATTAATAGCCGCATTTTTAATTGCGTGCTTTGCTGCATTTACTGGCTTTAAACATTACCGTTTAGGCATTCCTTTTGTTATTCATCGTATTAAGCGCCATTACGGGCAAATGCCTTTATACAATACGGTTAATCAATTTGTTGGTGGAGCACTTGCACTCATTAGCGGTTTTTCGGTTGGCCGAGAAGGGCCTTCCGTACATATGGGCGCAACAGGTGCGAGTATTTTAGCGGATAAACTACATTTACCGCATAACGCCATGCGTACTTTAAGTGGTTGCGGCGTTGCGGCAGGTATAGCCGCTTCGTTTAATACCCCACTTGCAGCCGTTATTTTTGTAATGGAAGTGGTACTTCGAGAATATAAAGTACACATATTTGTGCCAATCATGCTTGCTGCTGTTACTGGTGCACTCGCTACGCAGTTTGTTTTTGGTGAAGGCTCTGAACTTGCACTCATTACAATAGCGCCATTAAGTGGTTGGCATTACCCTTATTTAATATTATGCGGTATGGCGCTGGGCGCTATAGCATTTAGCTTTAATCAAAACTTAATGCTAATTATTAAAACATTTAAACCTTTAAGTATGTTTCCTCGTTTACTAATCGCAGGCTGTATTGCCAGCTTGATAGCTTACGCGGTGCCTCATGCTATGGGTTCTGGTATGAGTGCGATTACTATCGCGGTTGAATCGCCTGATAACGTAAAGCTGCTTACTACCATTTTAATAGCTAAACTACTTGCCACATTGTTTGCTATTGGTTTGGGTATTCCTGGTGGTTTAATTGGTCCGGTAATTGGGCTTGGTGTATTAATTGGGACATTAATGGCCTTTTTTGCTCAATATATTAGCCCGGGTACTGATATTGCGGGCACGTATGGGGTTTTAGGTATGGCTGGATTATTAGCGGCTACACTGCATGCACCACTTGCTGCATTAACAACAGTAATGGAGCTTACATCATCACCTGAAATAATCGTTCCTGCGATGATAGTTATAACCACTGCATATGTAACTGCATTACAATTTTTTGGAAATCGCTCCATATTTTTGCAGCAATTAGATTTTCAGGGATTGCCGTACCATGTATCTCCCGCTACCGAAGCATTACAAAAAGTGGGAATAATGGATGATATGGATGAAGACTTTAAATTGCTTTACTCAGACGATAAAGAGCAAATAAAAAATACGCTTGATGCCATGGATAGCCAAACACCCTTGATTGTTTTTGACGAAGAAAATGGCTATCGCCTCGCTGAATACGATTTAACGCTAATGTCTGATGAAGCAATAAATATAAATTACATTAGCTTGCAGGGCATCAGCAGCCAAGCCACCCTAGCCGATGCATTCGATATACTAAAAGATAAAAGAAGTGGCGCGCTTTACGTTTATAACCTTTTAGATAATCAACAAATTATGGGGCTATTACGCTGGGATCAAATTCATCATATTTTAACCATTCGTAACAGCTTACTTTAAGCAATAAGGACTATTATGAGCGCATTATTGATTTATAAAACACTCCACATATTTTTTATGATTGCGTGGTTTGCTGGTATTTTTTACTTGCCTCGATTATTTGTATATCACGCAATGAGCGAAGAAAGATCATGTAACTCTATGCTTAAAGTTATGGAGCGCAGGCTACTTTATTTCGTAACCCCATTTGCTGTTTTAACGGCTGTATTTGGTGTATTAACCATTGTTGAATATGGTCGTGATTGGTTTAAATACAGTATGTGGCTACATTACAAACTTGTACTGGTAATTATTTTATACCTATACCACGGCTACTGTTTTAAGTTATTGAGTGACTTTAAACATGACCGAAACACTAAAACAGACCGCTTTTACCGTATTTTTAATGAGCTCCCTGTTATTGCGCTGCTCATCATAGTGGCACTTGCGGTAATAAAACCTAATTTATAAGCGTTTCGGTGCATGTTAAACTGCGCTGCAATTTACAATACTTGCTATAACACGCGCGATTGCGTGCTCCATTTATGGATTATCGCGCCCATTTGATTGATTAGGAATTACCCCATGTTAAGTTTCCAAGGCGAACATATACTGTCTGTAAATCAGCTAGACAGAGACTGTATTGAACGTATTTTTGCAGTAGCTAAAAAAATGGAGCCTTATGCTAAAAAACAAAAGCAAACAACAGTGCTTAAAGGCGCTATTTTAGCTAATTTGTTTTTTGAACCAAGCACTCGTACTCGAGTTAGCTTTGGTACAGCCTTTAACTTACTAGGCGGTGGTGTACGTGAAACTACAGGTATGCAAAGCTCAGCGCTTGCAAAAGGTGAATCACTTTACGATACCGCGCGCGTTATTTCAGCTTACGCCGATGCTGTTGCTATGCGTCACCCTGACGCAGGCTCAGTAAGTGAATTTGCTGATGGCTGTACTGTGCCAGTTATTAATGGCGGCGACGGTCCAAATGAGCACCCGACTCAAGCATTACTTGATTTATTAACCATTGAGCGTGAATTACACCGTTTTGATCAAAATATTGATGGCATGCATATAGCGCTTGTGGGTGATTTAAAATATGGTCGCACAGTGCATTCTCTATCAAAGCTATTGTGCCATTATAAAAACGTAAAATTTTCGATGGTCGCACCTGATGGCCTACAAATGCCAACGAGCATTTTAGATGCCGTAGAAAATGCGGGACACAAAATTGAGCTAGTAAACAAAATGGAAGGTAATTTAGCAGCCGATATTGTTTACCAAACACGTATTCAAGAAGAGCGTTTTCCTTCGCAAGAAGAAGCAAATAAATACCGTGGCGGTTTTAGAATTAGCCAATCTATTTACAGCGCTCATTGCAAACCTAACTCTGTATTAATGCATCCGTTACCACGTGATAGCCGCTTAGAAGCCAACGAGCTTGATAACGACTTAAACAGTAACGACAATTTAGCAATATTCCGCCAAGTACAAAATGGCGTATTAATTCGTATGGCACTGTTTGCTTTAACACTCGGCGTAGAAAATAAAGTCGATAAGTATGAAGTGGACGTACCTTGGTTTAGCCGCAAACGCGACAGCTAAACCCTCTTTAAGTGACAATTTATAGGATTTTTCATGACAATTAGCCAAGACTTATTTGAACGCGCTCAAGCCTCTATTCCAGGTGGCGTAAACTCGCCAGTTCGTGCTTTTAATGGTGTAGGCGGTACACCGCTATTTATTACAAAAGCAGAAGGCGCGTTTACATTTGATGCCGACGGTAATCGTTACATTGATTATGTTGGCTCTTGGGGGCCTATGATCATGGGCCATAACCACCCTGCAATTAAACAAGCCGTGCACGAAGCCGTAGAAAATGGCCTTAGCTATGGTGCGCCAACTGAAGCCGAAATATTAATGGCTGAAAAAGTAAAAGAGCTGGTTCCATCAATCGAAAAAGTACGCATGGTTAGCTCAGGCACTGAAGCAACGATGAGTGCAATTCGTTTAGCACGTGGCTTTACCGGCCGCGATAAAATATTAAAATTTGAAGGTTGTTACCACGGCCATGCTGACTCGTTATTAGTTAAGGCAGGCTCTGGTGCACTAACAATGGGCGTACCTAATTCTCCTGGTATTCCTGAGGACTTTGCTAAGCATACACTTACTGTGTCGTTTAATAACCTAGATGAAGTAAAAGCTATTTTTGCAAAATACGCTGACGAAATTGCCTGTATTATTGTAGAGCCAGTAGCCGGTAACATGAACTGCATTCCACCAGTACCTGGCTTTTTAGAAGGTTTGCGTGATGTGTGTGACGAATATAAATCAGTACTTATTTTTGATGAAGTAATGACGGGTTTTCGTGTTGCACTTGGCGGCGCTCAAGCTTATTACAACATTAAACCAGACCTTACGTGTTTAGGTAAAGTCATTGGCGGCGGCATGCCCGTTGGCGCGTTTGGTGGTAAAACCGAAATAATGGATTACATTGCGCCTGTGGGCCCTGTTTACCAAGCGGGTACTCTTTCTGGTAACCCTATTGCGATGGCTGCAGGTTTAAAATCACTTGAGCTATTATGTGAGCCAGGTCTACACGATAAGTTAGAAGCAACGTCTAAAGCAATTTGTGAAGGCTTTGAAGCTGGCGCTAAAAAAGCAGGCATTGCATTAACAACTAATTATGCTGGCGGCATGTATGGATTCTTTTTTACTGATGCTGAAAAAGTAACGACATACAAACAAGCGACTGAATGCGACCTAGAGCGCTTCAAACGTTTTTTCCACCTTATGCTTGAAGAAGGCGTGTACCTTGCTCCATCAGCATTTGAGGCTGGTTTTGTATGTGCTGCGCATACTGAACAAGAAGTAAAAGACACAATAGCTGCAGCGGAACGCTCGTTTGCTAAACTTTAAGTTAAAATTACTTTTATATTTTATAAACGCTTGTTTTTACAGTATGTAATTAAGACTAAAGATTGAAAAAAGCCCGAAAGGGCTTTTTTTATTTGTAAAGTACTATAAATGAATGATAATTAAGCATAACAAGGTCTATTCACCTTTACCCTAATTACAAAAATACAAGAGAGCCTTATGTCAGGATTACGCCAATTTTCTTTTCCCGCTATCCAGCTAATGGCAAATTTAAAATACAAAACTAAAATCAGCTTAATGTTTGGAATTTTACTCGTTCCTCTTGCACTTAGTTTGTTTTTTTAGTCTCATTATTAAGTGAAAGTATCGCTGTTTCAAAAATGCAGCAACAAGGCTTAAAAGGCTACAGGTCAATACTCTCAAATCAAATGCAGGGGGAAGCAAATCAAAATATAAAAATAGCTCGCTCACTCGGTTTTGATATAAAAGACGATCAAGAAAATGAAGTACTCGAACTTGTTTCTATTCAGTCAAACCTTGCCTTAGATAGTCAATTAGCAAGTGCTTATGTAAACCGCTCTTTAGTCACGCCGATTCCTGCACTTATAATGCAAATAAACTCGACAGCGCAAAGCGCAAACACTGTTTTGGCAAGTAATCGTTTTACGCCCGATACCTTTATAGCGCTTTCAAATTTTAGTAAATCACTTCCTTTGTACGAAAAACAACTCGATAAAATACTTAATGTCACCACCAATGCAGATAAATCAGTAAATAAGGCGCTCATGCCTTCGTTAACTAATTTACACAGTGCTGTTGGTGCATTCAAAAAAGCAATAGATGAAAAACTACTTGAGCCTGACGATATTTTATTAACTCAAGCAGAATTTAATAAGCTAACAAACAATGTTCACAGCAGTATTAATCAACTTGTTAGTAAGAGCATTCCAACGCTTGAGAGCCTTATTGAAGCAAAACTGCAAACTCAACAGTGGACTCGAAATCTTGTTTTAGCCGCTTCATTGATTAGTTTGTTATTTGCATTTTATTTAATGATTGGTTTTTATTTTGCGGTTGTTGATACCATTAATCGCTTTGCTGATGCGGCAAATAGAGCCGCGAATGGCGACTTAAATGCAACGATTGATTCAAGCACCAATGATGAAATGGGTATTATTGCATCGCGCTACAACGCATTACTTAATGCATTTTCACACTTATTATTTGACGTTAAAGCAAGTACAGAAGAGCTATGCGGCGCAACTAAATCGCTATCGCATGCGAGTAGCCAAACAAGCAATGATGTTTCAAAACAGCAAACTCGAGTAAATGCCATTTATAATGCACTAAGCGAAATGGCTCAAAACGCACTTGCAGTTGAAGAGTCAGCCCATCAAGCAACGCTTACCGCGCAAGATGCTGCTGCCCATGTAAAACAAGGTTCAGACAATACAATGGAGCTTGCTAAATATATGCAAGATCTACAAATTGAATTTGCAGAGAGCCAACAAGCACTCGATAAGCTAGCGCAAGATAGCCAAGAAATTAGCAAAGTTAGTAAAGGCATTAGTGAAATAGCCGATCAAACAAACTTGCTTGCACTCAATGCCGCTATTGAAGCTGCACGAGCTGGCGAGCATGGCCGAGGCTTTGCCGTTGTAGCTGATGAAGTAAGAACTCTTGCTCAGCGTACACAAACACAAACACAAGAAATTCACCAAATTATTAGCTCCTTACAACAAGCATCTGACGACACTCAGCAAAAAATGCGTTCAAGTGTTGAAAAAATGGAGCAATCGGTAAAAGCAGCCAATCAAACCAATGAAGTATTGCAAAGTGCAGAGCAAAGTATGGGCGACATTAAACATCAAGGTGAAGTTATTGCAGAGCGTGTTAAACAGCAGTCAAATGCGACAACACAAGCATTGAATGATTCGCAAGAGGTGAGTAATTTAGCAGATCAAACGCTAACATCAGCTCAATCAACGCTGCAAGATGCACAGCAGCTAAGTCGCTTATCTAATGATTTAACCAAATCAATGCAGTTTTTTAAATCTTAAGCGTTAACTACAACTCACAACAAAGCCGCTAAATAAGCGGCTTTGTTGTTTAAAGTAATCTTAAATTAACGTATGCATTGCGGCCTAGGCTCGAACTCACTCGCCCTAAGCGGTAGCTGAATCACCTTGCCACATCCTGGTGGTGCCTGCTTACCCGTTTGCTCATTTACAAATGCCCAGCGTATTGATGGCGGACGCGTATCAGCGATTGCTTGTGGGTTGAGTGGCTTTAAGTAACGTATATAGGCTTCAAGCGCTCCCACACTGCCTGTTAACCCCGTACTTTTGTTGTCGTCTCGACCAAGCCACGCAACAGTCACTGTATTTTGATCAAAGCCTGCAAACCAACTATCACGTAAATCGTTGCTGGTCCCTGTTTTACCAGCGAGCTGGATTGACGGAAAGTGTAAATTTAAGCGTTTAGCAGTGCCATCTTTCGTTACGCGTTTCATCGCGTATTTGGTCATATACATTGCAGATTTATCAAAACGAGGCTCTGCATTTACTTTATGCTTATAAAGTACTTTACCAACAGAGTCAGTTAATGCCGAAATTGCAGTGAGCTTTTTATATTCGCCATCTGCAGCAATTGTCGTATAAAGCTGAGCAACTTCAAAACTCGACATTTCAACAGCCCCTAAAAGCAACGATGGGTATTCGTTTATCGCCCCTTTAGCGCCTAATCCTTTTAGTGTATTCGCGACTTTATCAACACCTACATCGAGGCCTAAATTAACCGCTGGAATATTAATACTGTTACTAAATGCTTTATAAAGAGGTATTGCACCACGGTATTGATGATCAAAATTTTCTGGTTGCCACACTTTTCCCTGCTCATTTGTAACCTGTACTGGCGAGTCATCAAGCAAAGTAGCTAAATTATAATGTGGTAATTGCAATGCGGTTAAATACACAGCAGGTTTTACCAGCGAGCCAATATTACGTTTTGTATCTAAAACACGGTTAAACCCTGAATAACGAACATCGCGCCCTGCAACAAGTGCAGATACACCGCCCTTTTCTACATTAACAGAGATCATGGCTGCTTCTAGTTTTTCGGTTCTAGGACGATTTTCCAGGTACGGTAAGCTCTTTTCAATAGACTCTTCCATTGCTGTTTGCTTTTGCAAATCAAAATAAGTAAATACTCTTACACCTGCATCAAGTGTTTGCTGATCTGGCAATAATTCATTTAATTCTCTGTTTACTAACTCTAAATAGCCTGGATATGATTTTTGTAAACTCGCTTTCATTGGCGCAATATCAATTGGGCGATTAAGCGATGCACGGTACTCTTTTGTGCTAAGTAGCTTATTTTCAACCATAAGGCGAAGCACTAAGTCTCGGCGCTCCATTGTACGCTCTTTATAGCGACGTGGGTTGTAATAAGATGGACCTTTAACCATTGCCACCAGCAGAGCAATTTGATCGTACTCAAGCTCGTCTACAGGCTTTGAAAAGTAAAAGTCAGAGGCAAGCCCCATACCATGGATGCCTTGGTTGTATGATTGCCCTAGGTATACCTCATTTAAGTATGCTTCTAATATCTGATCTTTTGAATAGCGATAATCTAAAATAAGGGCAATAAAGGCCTCATTTATTTTTCGTACTAAAGAACGCTCACGCGTGAGGTAAATATTTTTAGCTAATTGCTGAGTAAGCGTACTGCCACCTTGAACGGTGCGTCCCGCTTTAATGTTTGAATAAAGCGCACGTAAAATAGAAAACACCGACACACCATGGTGATCATAAAAATCACGGTCTTCAACTACCAGTAGCGTATCTTTAAGCATGGCTGGAAACTTATCTAGCGGTACAAATTCTCTATCTTGTTTAGAGTCGTTACCAATTCGCGCTATTTGCACAGGTTCTAGGCGAGCAGAGTTTAAACGCCTGCCGAACTTATCTTTAATGGTCGCAACTTTTTGCCCTGCAAAACGAAGTTCAATAATATGTGATTCTTCAAGACCATCATAAAATTCAAAATCACGGCGATAAATTTTGATGCTATCTGCTGTTTTAACAAACTGGCCTGTTCTGCTTAATCTATTAACAGATGAATAATGTAAACGCTCTAACTCAAACACAACTTCTTGGCTAGATAAAAATTGCCCCGGATAAAACGCCATAGAACGAGCATACACTTGCGCAGGAAGTTGCCATTTATTACCTTCAAATATACGTGTAGTTTTTGAATCTAAATAAATGAAGTACATTGCCATTGCAATAAAAACAGCCAAGCTTAATTTCCAAAACACTGACCATGTTTTTCTCATAAAAGAGCGTTTAACAGTAGCTTTCACTGTTTTTTTACTGCCCTTTGAAGTGCTTTTTTTTGTCGTGCTTGACGATTTACTTGCACGTTTAGTTGCAGGTTTACTGGTAGGTGCTTTTTTATTGTCGGCCATTTAAGTGTAATTTATTCCAAGGGTTATTCGCGAGTGTGAGCTTAGCATATTGGGCATATCCTAACATCCGAAAAGTTAACCCCCCCTGAAACATCGAGTAGGGTGAGGCTTATGCCTCATCCCTCTCACAGAACCGTACGTACGGACCTCGTATACGGCTCCTGTACCCTTCACATTTTATCAACTTATTTCCTAAACGCTGATAAAGCAAGCCATCCCGTATTCACTTTTTCTATTGGATATAAACCAAGCTCCTCAAA